>ONVB01000306.1 GCA_900321145.1 uncultured Eubacteriales bacterium
AACTTAGGGTTCTCGGGGCTTACGGATGTGGGTGCTGTCATCAAGCTGCTCTCTGTGGAAAGTGTGCTTTCCACAAGGGAGCTTCTTGCGATTGCCGGGCTTCTTGAAACGGCTGCGGCTGCAAAGAAGTATGGCGAGGGCGAGGATATAGGCATCCCGAAGGCGCAGGACAGTCTGACTGAGAGGTTTGATATGCTCGTTCCTTTGGCTGATGTCTCAAGCAGGATAAGGCATGCGATCATCTCTGTCGATGAGATAGCCGACGATGCTTCCTCGGGCCTTAAGGAGGTAAGGAGAAAGCTTAAAGCCGCGGACGATAAGCTCAGGCGTGAGATAGACAAGCTGCTGAAGAATGATGCGATAAGGGATATGCTTCAGGACAGCTTAGTTACCACAAGGGGCGGAAGATACTGTCTTCCCGTCAAGGCGGAGGCGAGGTCTAAGTTCAAGGGTATGATCCATGACCGCTCCGCATCGGGTTCGACTCTTTTTATAGAGCCGGAGAGCGTGGTAAATATAAATAACGAGATCACGGAGCTTACCGTGGATGAGCATGCCGAGATAGAGAAGGTGCTTTCCGACTTGAGCCTTATGGCTGCTGCCGTAAGGGATGATATAGAATTTGATTATAAGACTCTTATAGAGCTTGACTTTATATTTGCGAAGGGAAAGTTCGCGAGAGCATTCAGGTGCAGTGAGCCTTCGTTCAATGAGGAAGGCAGGGTTGATATAAAAGCGGGAAGACATCCGCTGCTTGACAAAAAGACGGTTGTCCCCATAGATATAAAGATAGGGGAGGGTTATAACCTTCTTATAGTCACCGGTCCGAATACGGGCGGTAAGACGGTGTCATTGAAGACGCTGGGTCTTTTTACACTGATGGGGCAGGCGGGACTTCATATACCTGCCGATGAGGGAAGCTCTCTTTCCGTATATAATGATGTATTTGCGGATATCGGTGATGAGCAGAGTATAGAGATGAGCCTTTCCACATTCTCGTCTCATATGAGCAATATTGTCTACATAGTTAAACATGTGGACAGGAAGACGCTTTGTCTCTTCGATGAGCTCGGAGGAGGGACCGATCCGGTCGAGGGCGCGGCTCTTGCGACCTCCATTCTTGATTATTTAAAGCAGATGGGCGCTACCGTTATGGCGACCACACATTATAATGAATTAAAGGTTTATGCCATGTCGGAAGAGGGTGTGGAGAATGCCTCCTGTGAGTTCGATGTGGCTACGCTCACGCCTACATATAAGCTGAGGATAGGTATACCCGGAAGCTCGAACGCATTTGCCATATCAAGCAAGCTCGGTCTGCCGAAGCACATAATAGACGCGGCGGGGCTCAGGATGGAGCAGGCCGACAAGGATATGGAGAAGCTCATCACCGGACTGACCGAGAGCAGGAGGAGAGCCGAGGAGGATGAGCAGGAGACTGCCCGGCTTAAGGCTGAGGCCGAGGAGCTAAAAAAATCTCTTGCCGAGAAGGAAAGTGAGCTCAGCTCAAAGAAGGCGGATATTTTGGAGAAAGCCCGTGAGGAGGCCAGAGACCTGATAGATGCGGCCAAGACCGAGGCTGACAATGCCATAAAAGAATATAACAAATGGCTCAAGAATCCGAACCGTGCGGATATCAAGGCCATGGAGGAAAAGAGGAGCGGCTTAAGGCAGAAGCTCGACAAGCTCGACGCTTCGGCGAAGGAGAAGCCGAAGCAGACCTCGAATCATAAGTCCTCCGACTTCCATATAGGTGATATGGTGCTTGCTTTAAATATGGGAACCAAGGGAACCGTGTCATCTCTTCCCGATGCGAAGGGATATCTTACGGTGCGCTTGGGGATAATCAATACTAAGCTTCATATGAGCGAGGTCTCCATAATAGAAGAGCCAAAGAAGGAGAGCAAGGCGGCGCGGACTGTGTCAAGCAGTGTGCGGAGCAAGGCTCTGACCATATCTCCCGAGATAAATGTAATAGGCAAGACCGTGGATGAGGCGCGTGCCATGCTTGATAAGTACCTCGATGACGCGGCTCTTTCAAATATGTCGCAGGTGACTATCATACACGGCAAGGGAACCGGTGCTTTAAGAAAGGGCATCCACGAGTATTTAAAGCGCAATCCCGTAGTCGCATCCTTCAGATCCGGAGAGTACGGTGAGGGAGAGTACGGAGTAACGGTGGTCAATCTGTAGAGTGTCATCCTGAGCGAAGCGAAGGATCTTAAAAAAAAAAACAGGAGGTAATCATGGAAAAGCAGCGTATATTGATAGTTGACGATGACGAGAATATAGCCGAGCTCATCTCGCTGTATCTCACCAAGGAGTGCTTTGCCACAGAGATAGCAGGAAGCGGAAGGGCTGCTCTTGCTGCGGTCGAAAGCTTTGAACCGCATCTTATACTTCTTGACATCATGCTTCCGGATATGGACGGCTATGAGGTCTGTGCGGAAGTCAGAAAACGCAGGCAGACGCCGATAATCATGCTTTCCGCAAAGGGCGAGATACTTGACAAGGTTCTCGGCTTTAAGATAGGCGCGGATGACTATATAGTAAAGCCCTTTGATTCAAGCGAGATGGTAGCGCGCGTCAGAGCAGTCTTAAAACGTTCGAATCCTGCTCCCGAGGTATCACAGGTAGCACAGTCTACCGAGCATCAGGGCGAGTATGTGGAGTATGACGGATTGCTTGTAAACATAACGAACTACATGGTTATCTTCGAGGGAAAGCAGATAGATATGCCGCCGAAGGAGCTCGAGCTTCTCTACTATCTGGCGAAGCGCCCGAATCAGGTGTTCACCAGAGATCAGCTGCTTGACCGGCTTTGGGGTTATGATTATATAGGCGATTCGAGAACGGTGGACGTGCATATCAAGAGGGTTCGCGAGAAGGTTACCGGAGAATCGGAGCATAATTGGAACATAGCGACAGTCTGGGGTAAAGGATATAAGTTCGAGGTAAGATAATATATGAAATTCCTGAACAGATCCATATTTGATAAGATAATACTCGTATTCCTTGCGATAACCATAGTAGCTTTCAGCTCGCTTCTTTTCTATACGGTCAGTTCGACCAGGTCAAGCCTCGAGGAGGAGAGGACGGAGGTGCTGACCAAGGAAGCGTTCCTTATATCGGAGCAGACGATAGTCATGTATATGAATAATCTGTATGACTTAGACACGCTTCAGATGAATTTGGATTATTATTCCGAGTCGCTTGATGCGAGTATATGGTTCTTTGATGCAAAGGGGATCAAGGTGGCGGCCTCAAAAGCTGCGGGGCATCCCGATTGTCCCGCCAGCATAAAGCTTCTTGATTATGATTTCGAGCTTGAGGCTATGCAGACATTTTCCGGAAAGTTTTATGACCTTTTCACTGATGAGGTCATCACGGTTGCCATTCCCATAAAAACAAACGAAAAACCTTCGGGCATGGTCATGCTGCATTCGACGGTCAGTCAGCTTCACGAGCTCCAGAAGCGTGTTGTCAACAACCTGTATGTGCCGTTTCTGCTCTTTGTCATCATCGGTTTCGGCTTCATCGGTATAGTTTCGCGTAAGGTCCTCCGTCCGGTCAGGAAGATAGTGGACGCGGCCGAGGAGTATTCCAAGGGTAACTTTGAGGTGAAGACCGGCATCAACCAGAAGGACGAGATCGGGCAGCTTGCCTCATCTTTGGAGTATATGGCTTCCGAGCTTCAGAAGCTCGATGATTACAGAAAGGCATTTATCTCAAATATATCGCATGATTTCAGGTCTCCGCTCACCTCCATAAAGGGCTACGCCGAGGCTATGATCGACGGAACCATACCGCCCGAGAAGCAGGACAGGTATCTGTCTATCATCGTGGACGAGACCAAGAGGCTGTCAAAGCTCACAAGCAGTCTGCTTGAATTAAATGATTTTGATTCCTATGGCATATGGCTTATGCCGAAGGCTTTCGATGTCATTGATCTCGTAAAGGGCGCGATAAATACCTACGAAGGCAGATGTATAGAAAAGGGCGTGTCGATCATTTTGAACAATCATGCAAAGGACACTGTGGTCTATGCGGACAAGATGAAGATCCAGCAGGTCATCTACAATCTGCTTGACAATGCTTTTAAGTTCACTCCGGCGGGAAAGAAAATCTACTTTACCCTTGTGGATAAGGGAGATAAGATATTTATCTCCGTAAAGGACGAGGGTATGGGAATCTCACGAGATGACATAAAGAAGATATGGACCAGGTTCTACAAGACGGATGCGTCAAGAGGCAAGGACAAGAACGGTACGGGCCTCGGTCTTTCCATAACCAAGGAGATAATAAAGGCACATAAGGAGAATATAGATGTTGTCAGTACGGAAGGAGTGGGAAGCGAGTTTACATTTACGCTGACCAAGGCTGAGGCTATGGGTAAAAAGCAGACTGACATAACGGATATCCTGACAGCAGACAAGAAAGGAAAATAGAAAATGAGATATATAAATGAGTTTCGTGAGGGAGAGAATATATCCGGCATATATCTGTGCAAGAGAAAGCAGGTTATGAAGACAAAGGCCGGAAAGACCTATTACTCGCTTACTCTTCAGGACAAGACCGGTACGGTGGACGGAAAGGTATGGGACTTAACCTCTGCCATAGAGCATTTTGAGGATTTGAACTATATCCAGATTGAGGCTCAGATAACACTCTTCAACAACGCGCTGCAGGTAAATGTGAGACGCGCGAGAGTAGCGGCCGAGGGTGAGTACGATGTGACGGATTATATGCCCGTTACGAAGAAAAATGTGGATGAGATGTACAAGAGGCTTTTGGAGATGGTAGACTCTGTTGCCGAGCCGCATCTCAATGCCCTTTTGAAGAGCTTCTTTGTCGAGGATAAAACGATCGTTGAGGAGTTTAAGAAGCACAGCGCCGCCAAGGCTATACATCATGCCTTTGTGGGAGGGCTGCTCGAGCACTCGCTTTCCGTAGCGGAGCTTTGTGAGTTTATGGCAGGGAAATATCCGATCATCAATCATGATCTTTTGATCACGGCTGCTCTGCTCCATGATATAGGAAAGCTTAAAGAGATATCTTCATTTCCGGAAAATGATTATACCGACGAAGGTCAGCTTCTCGGGCATATAGTTATGGGCGCGGTGATGATATCCGAGAGGATGGATAAGATAGAAGGCTTTCCGAAGAAGCTCGGTGACGAGCTGAAGCACTGTATCTTAGCACACCACGGGGAGCTTGAGTTCGGTTCACCCAAAAAACCTGCGCTGATAGAGGCGCTTGCTTTGGCGCATGCGGATAACCTGGATGCCAAGCTCGAGAGCTTCACCGAGACGATAGACAACAAGAATGAGCAAAAAGGTTGGCTCGGTTTCAATAAGATGTTTGATTCAAATATACGTGCGACAGGTGAGTAAAAAAGTACTTGCAGTTTTGAAATATATATGATATACTCTTCGCTCGTGGTATATTTTTATATTCCTTGCTTTCGTTTTAAGACGAAGGCCATTAGTCCATAAGGAGGTGCAAAGACATGAACAAGTATGAGTTGGCGTTAGTCGTTAGCACAAAGCTTGAAGACGATGCGAGAGCAGAAGTTGTCGAGAAAGCTAAAGCTATAGTCGAGAAGGCCGGCGGTACTATCAGCGATGTCGAGGAAGCCGGCAAGAAGAGACTTGCCTATGAGATCCAGAAGATGAAGGAAGGCTTCTATTATTTCATCCATTTTGATGCAGACGCTGATGCTCCGGCAAAGATTGAAGCTAATGTTCGTATCATGGAATCTGTTCTCAGGTATCTTTGTGTTCGTGCTGACGAAGAGTAAAGATAAGGAGGAATTCCGATGAACAAAGTAATTTTGATGGGAAGACTTACGAGAGATCCCGAGGTTAGATATTCACAGGGCGCCGAGTCCATGGCTATAGGAAAGTTTTCAATCGCGGTAGACAGAAGATTTGCAAGGAAGAATGCGGGAGGAGATGAGCCTACGGCTGATTTCTTCAACTGTACGGCATTCGGAAAGCTTGGACAGTTTGTGGAGAATTATCTCAAGCAGGGTACAAAGGTTGTTGTAAGCGGTCGTATCCAGAACGATAATTATACAAACAAGAACGGAGAGAAGGTATACTCCGTACAGATCATTGCCGAGGAGATTGAATTTGCCGAGAGCAAGAACTCACAGGGCGGAGGAAGCAGTGACGGTGGTTTTGACAGACCGGCACCTGAGAACGCAAGCGCCGATGGATTTATGAACGTACCGGGTGGAGAGGATAGTCTTCCGTTTAAGTAGGAGGTAAATCATGGCATACAATAAGGATAACGCTAATCGTGGCGATGCTCCGATGAGAAGAAGACCTATCAGAAGAAGAAAGAAGGTCTGCGCTTTCTGTACCGAGGAGAACGCTGTTATAGATTACAAGGATGTTAACAGACTTCGCAAGTATGTATCCGAGAGAGGAAAGATCCTCCCGAGAAGGATCACCGGTAACTGCGCTAAGCATCAGAGAGCCTTAACCGTAGCTGTAAAGCGTGCAAGACACGTAGCACTTATGCCTTACGTTATGGAGTAAGAATAAGATAGTTTATCATAAGCTGTCGTACGAAAAGTACGGCAGCTTTTTTTCTGTATGCGCACGCCCGTGATACGCAATACGTCACTGCGTGATGTCGCAATTCGGCGGCCGAACACTGATCGGTAACCTGCGTGACCGCAACTCTATTGTATAAATTGTCGGTATTTCTTGATTATTTCGGTGAAACATGGTAAAATTTTACAAATTGTCTGTGTAAGGGAGGAACTCCTGTATGAAAAATATGAATATACGAAAGAAGATAATGATCATACCGTCTTTAGTGATCGTTGCACTTGCGCTGTGCGTTATCGGTATCACTTCGTTCAGGGTGAAAAGCCTTGTGGTAAAGGAGACGAAGACCGAGCTTGAGCACTATTCGATCATGGGACTTGCGTTGCTCAACAAGATGTATCCCGGTGACTGGAAACTTGAGGGCGGAGAGCTTTATAAGGGTGATACACTGATAAACGGCAACTTTGAGGCTGTGGATGCACTGACGGATGGAACGGATGTCATAGCTACCGTATTTGCGAGGGATACAAGAGTTTCTACCAACTTAAAGGATGACAAGGGCGAGAGACAGATTGGATCTCAGGCATCCGAGAATGTCGTAGACGCGGTAATAAGCAAAGGAAATCCGTACAGCGGTTCCGCCGATGTTATGGGCAAGGATGCGCAGGCTTATTACGTTCCGCTTAAGGATGCGGGCGGCAAGGCTGTCGGCATGTGGTTCGTGGGAAAGTACAGTTCTGAGGTCAATTCAAGGATCAATTCGGTTGTGTTGGTTGTCGCGATAGTAGCGCTGGTGCTTCTTATTGCGGGTATCGTGATCGCTTCAAAGCTCGGAAAAGCTATATCGGAGGAGATCACGCTTGTCGGTGATAATATCTCCAAGATGGAGAAGGGTGATTTCGGATTTATGTATGACGATACTCTTTTGTTCAGAGGAGATGAGGTGGGTGATATCGCCAAGTCGGCCAAGAACATGAAGGAGCAGGTAAGCAGGGTTCTAAAGAGTATTCAGTCCGAGTCGAAGGCGGTCAAGGGAGTATCCAACCTCACAAGGAACAGCATGCAGCTTGTGCATGAGAAGATAGAAAATATCTCGGCTACGACCGAGCAGCTGTCTGCAGGTATGGAGGAGACCACCGCTTCAACCGAGAATATGAACGAAGCTACGAATCTTATAGAAGAAGAGATAACCAACATGAAGAATAAGACTCTCCACGGAGAGCACCTTGCCCAGGAGATCAAGGAAAGGGCCGATAAGCTTAAGTCCGATACGGAGTCCTCGAGAGAACGTGCCATGGTGATCTATAAGCAGACCAATGCTCAGCTCAAGGCATCTATCGAGAAGACAAGCGCGATAGAGGAGATAAGGGAGCTTTCGGGTACTATCCTTTCCATAACGGCACAGACCAATTTGCTTGCGTTAAATGCAGCAATCGAGGCGGCTCGCGCGGGAGAGGCCGGCAAGGGCTTTGCGGTTGTTGCCGATGAGATCACGAATCTTGCACAGAATTCCAAGGAGGCCGCTTCGCAGATCGAGGCCATAACCCAGAATGTATCGGATGCGGTGGAGAGTGTGGTAAAGGATGTAAAGGGACTGCTCAAGTTCGTGGACGGCCAGGTTATGGATGATTACAAGGCCATGGTTGATACCTGTATCCAGTACGATAATGACGCAACCGAATTCGACAATATGGTTACGGACATCAACGGTATAGCAGAGAATCTTTATGATGCGATCCTTAACATGAGGAAGACTTTAGGCGAGATAACCGTAGCTGCGGAAGAAGGTTCGGTAGGTGCGGCGGATATAGCAGAGAAGATAGCTGATGTGACCGCTCAGGCCGAGGATGTGCTGACACAGGCTGAGAACAGCAAGAATGCTGCGGAGAAGCTTCACAAGCAGCTTGAGTTCTTTAACATGAAGTAGATATAGACAATGTGAAATAAGTATAGTAAAATATGCGGGTGCCTTGAAACAGGTACCCGCATTTTTACGCTAAACGAGGAAATAAAGGTGGCAGATACAAGAACAAAAAATGCATCAAGGAACTTTGCCTTCGGTCTGGCGCTGAAGGCGTACCAGATAGTTGTACCCTTTCTTATAAGAACGGCGATCATGTACTACATGGGTATGAATTATCTGGGCTTAAACAGCTTCTTTACTTCGGTGCTTCTTGCTTTAAACTTAGCGGAGCTCGGAGTCGGTTCGGCTATGGTCTACAGCATGTATCTTCCTATAGTCGAGAACGACACGAAGATGATCTGTGCCCTTCTCAATCTCTACAGGAAGTATTACTTTGCCATCGGAGCATTTATCGGAGCAGTCGGCATGGCGCTCTCGCCTGTGATCCCGCACCTTGCCAAGAAGGATGTGCCCGAAGATGTAAACATACTCGTAGTATACTGGCTCAATCTCCTTGCAACGGTTTTAAGCTACTGGATGTTTGCTTATAAGAACAGCCTTCTTGTTGCTCATCAAAGAAATGATATCTCGAGCAAGGTCATGCTGGTTACGAACACTTTGATGTATGTCATCCAGTTCTATGTGGTGATGGGGCTAAAGAGCTACTATGTATATCTTATCGTACAGATATGCACTCAGGTTGCCACAAATGTGCTTACGGCTGTTATCGCTTCAAAGAAATATCCCGATTACAAGCCTGTCGGAAAGCTTTCGAAGGAACAGATGTCCGCGATAAACGGCAAGATCAGAGATCTCTTTACGATGAAGATAGGAATGATCATAGTCACATCGGCGGATTCGCTTGTGATATCCGCATATCTTGGCCTAACCGTTCTCGCCGTATATCAGAATTATTTTATGATCCTGACGGCTGTAATGGAGGCAATCAAGGTGCTGTATAATTCCGTGCTCTCAGGCATAGGCAACAGTATAATCACCGAGACGCCCGAGAAAAACTATAAGGACTTAAAGAAGCTTTCTTTCATAGCATTCTGGATGGTGGGCTTCTGTGCGGCCGAGTTTCTGGCTTTGTTCCAGGGCTTTATGCTGCTCTGGACCAAGAGTGCGGACAACCTGCTGGGCTTTGGAATGGTAGTTGCTTTTGTTGTATATTTCTTTGTGGACCAGGCAAACCAGATACTCATTACCTTCAAGGATGCTGCGGGCATATGGCATGAGGATCGCTTCAGACCGGTGATCACGGCAGGGGCAAACCTTATACTTAATGTGATCATGGTTCAGTTCATGGGGCTTTACGGCATCATCCTTTCCACGGTAGTATCCGTGGTATTCGTAGGTATGCCGTGGCTTATTCATAATCTGTTCACCCTGCTCTTTAAGCGTGACGCAAGGGAGTACGTATGGAAGCTTTTCTTCTATGCGATAGTCATAACGGGTGTATGTGCGGTCAACTACGCGATCGTCAGGTTCATACCGGACAGCGGCTGGCTCTGGCTGGTGGCAAGAGGGGCGGCAACGGCGGTCATCTCCAATATACTTCTTGCGGGAGCTTTATATGTGCTTGAGGAATTCGCTCAGGTCAAGGATATAGCCCGCAGGGTGATCAAACGAAAGGTGTAAGCACCGCTGATCGGTAACCGTGCTTTCGATATGTAACAGTTTTTTCACAATAATTAACTTTACATTTTATGGGATAGGCGATATAATCGAAATAGTAACCAAGAGTGAGAAAGTCTCTTCAAAGAGGTGAGCGTATGGCACTTAATATAGGCGGAAGTACATACAATTACATGAACAGCTTCTTTAACGGCAGGAGTCAGTCGAACGGCAGCAAGAATGTGAATGACAGCATTTACAGCTCAATCGGCGATCTCGGTGTCGTAAAGTCGGGTGCTTACAAGAAGCTTGCCCAGAAGTATTATGCGAACGGTGCCAATACCAAGGCGGCTAAGGAGAATGCTTCAAAGGAGATCAAGAGCAATTCAAATGCGGCCGTTGCGAGCGCAAGCAAGCTGCTTGACAAGAACCTTTATGAGTCAAAGAGTATTAAGAGCGTGGATGAAAGCGGCAAAGAGACCGAGACCACCGATATCGACAGAAGCAGGATACTTGACAGCCTGAAGGATTTTGTGAAAAACTACAATGCAACCGTCAAGGATGCCGGCGAGTCGGATAATACCAATGTCCTTAAGAGCGCTTCGAGGATGGTGAGCCAGACAAGGATTTATACCGGAAATCTTAACAGAGCAGGCATCACGATCGGTTCCGACAATACTCTTTCTTTAGACGAGGACAAGTTTAAGAATGCCAATGCAAGTGATATAAAGTCGCTCTTTACCGGCAGCGTATCATTTGGCAAGAACACGCAGGAGAAGCTGTACCAGATATACTCGGCAGCCGATACGAATACGGCTCAGTCGGCCGTATATAATGCAAATGCCCAGTACAGTGTATCTACGGGAAGTATGTTTGACAGTATGTTTTAGGTTTTAAGATGTTATATTGATCATATGGATGCAAAGGATAGAACCCTTAATATGGGTTCTATCTTATTTTAGGGGTGTTTTTTTGATAAGATTGGATAAGCTTCTTGCCGACGCGGGGCTTGGCACGAGGAGCGAGGTAAAGAATATAATAAGGGCGGGCAGAGTCAGTGTGGACGGCGCTGTTGCAAAGGACGGCGGATTAAAGCTTGATGGCGGTGCTTCGGTCACGGTGGACGGAAGAAGGATAACTCATGAGGAGTATCAATATTTTATGCTCAACAAACCGGAGGGAGTGGTAAGCGCTACGGAGGATAAGCATGAGAAGACTGTCATAGAGCTTATACGTGAAGAGAAGCGGCGCGATCTCTTTCCGGTGGGAAGGCTGGACAAGGATACTACGGGCCTGCTGCTCATAACCAACGACGGAGCGCTTGCGAACCGTTTACTTGCTCCCGGAAAGCATGTGGAAAAGGAGTATATCGCAAAGCTTGACAAAGTGATCGATGACGGGCTTTTTCGCAGGCTTGAAGAGGGCTTTAAGAACGGGCTTGATATAGGAGATGAAAAGCTTACGGCTCCTGCGGAGATCGGACTTTTGTCGGATAGGGAAGCAAGAGTTGTCATATCCGAGGGCAGATATCACCAGATCAAGAGGATGTTTGCCTGCTTTGACCTTACTGTGATCGGGCTTAAGAGAGTATCCATGGGAAGCTTAAGACTCGATGAGAACCTGGCAGAGGGAGAGTACAGAAGGCTCAGCGAAGAAGAAAAAAAGAATCTTCCGATTTCGGGTATGAAATGATATAATCATTGTTAATGTATAAAAAGATTCTTCAAGCCAAAGCCATCAGAATGACACGTGTCATTCTGAGCGAAGCGAAGAATCTATACAAGAGGGATAAGTATATGACTGATGAGACAAGAAAAGCTCTTGTAAAGCTTTATGCATGGACCTTAAAGCTTGCGGAGTGCGCCGGAGAGGACAAGGCCGCCGCGGATGCGTTTTGGAACAGGCTTGTTACCATACCTGAGCTTCTTAAAGAATATGCATATTATTTTGACACGGGAGAATTCCTCTGCGAGTATATCATAGAGGGTTTTTCCATAGCGGACATCTTAGTCTGGCAGATGGATCATTTTAAAGCGCACATGGACCGTGCGGACAGCGCCAACCGCTATGACAAGGACAGGCTTGTGCTTTCGGCTTTCAGAACCATGATGGAGCTTAAAGAGGATCCGGTCAGGATATCGAGAGAGTTTGCGACGGAAACGGGTACGGACCTTGCGGAAGGCTGGAATCTACATTGAGAGGACCGAAATGACAGCCGGCGGTATACTTGGGAGAACAGATACCTATGGAGAAACGACATTTTATTACAAGCTTATTTATAGCAGGGTTTATCGTTATAGCACTGATACTGGCCTGTTTTACGACGTTTGATTTTAAGGGCTCGTCCTACAGTGACAGGACGGACGCGATGGGCGGATGGTATTATCTTGACGCAAATGGGAATCTGACTGACAGGGAAGTCGGTCTGGAGGATTTGGAATATGATGAAAACGGTCGGGCACATATCGGGCGGATGATCACTTCCGAAGGTTTGCAGGGCGGTGACCTGTGCTGCATAAGTACTAACGTAGCCTTTGATGTATACCTTGACGGAGAGAAGCTTTATGATTTTCATCCGGTTATGAGGTTCTATATGGGAACCTCCTACGGAAATGCGGTGCATGAGATAACTGCACCCTACTTCGTCGGGGACGCATTTATGCGGATAGATGTGGAGAAGATGGGAGTCGGTATGTGGGCCGGCTTTTCGCGTGCCTATTTTCAGGGGACTTCCGATTATCTTAAGGATATGCTGGCGGAAAACCTGTACAAGCTCGTGCTTGCCATCATATGCTTTATCATAGGCGTTATGCTTGTGATCTTTGCTCTTATTTTCGAGTTCAGGTCTAAAAACAGGCTTGAGTCCGTAGTGGTCGGCGTGGTTTCCATGATACTTGCGTTCTGGACCAATTCCGGTACATTTATGCTGGAGCTTCTTATACCGGACAAAGGCATCATAAGGATGCTTGATTACTTTGCCCTTATATTTCTGCCGGTGCCGGGACTGCTTATAGTCGGATGTGTAACAAAAAGTGAAGGAAGTGTGCTTATCCGCATAATAGAGATACTTGCGGCGCTGAACTTTGCGGTAACCATAGCGCTTGTGTGGTCGGGCTTCTGTGATTATCATGATGTTTTATACTTCACACATTTCAACTTTATTCTTGCGGTCATCTTCGCGATCGTTTTGATCGGGCGTGCGTATATGCGGCATGCGGTCAGGGAGAAGAGTCAGACGGTCGTTCTTTTTACCTATATGTTCCTTGTGATGACGGGGATATTTGACCTTGTCCTTTACTATGTGGCGCAGTCGACGGATATGGCCAGATTCTCCAGGATAGGCCTGCTGATCTTTATCGCGGTACTCGCCACCTATGAGGTGGGGCAGCTTATCGAGATAGGGCAGAAGGTTTACGAGTCCGATCTGATGAAGAAGCTTGCCCATGAAGACGGGTTGACGAAGCTTGAGAACAGACTTGCCTTTACCGAGTACGAGGGAGAGCTTACCGGTAAGAAGGACGGCTTTTGCGTATTCGTTCAGTTTGACATCAATTATTTGAAGAAGGTCAATGACAACTACGGTCACTTAGAGGGCGACAGGATCATCATCGGCGGTGCCACGGTCATAAGAGACAGCTTCGGTGAGGTCGGAAGAGTGTTCAGGACCGGCGGAGATGAGTTTATGGTCGTGATCGAGGGACGAAGCAGGGATCAGGTGGTGAAGACCTATGCCTCATGTGAGGAACATCTGAAGATGTGTATCGCTGATTTCAACGACAGAGAGAAGCTTCCGGTACCGCTTTCGTTAGCCTACGGCATGGCCGAGTATGACTGTTCGTCAGGCAATCCCGAGGAGCAGGAGAGACTTGCCGACGAGAGGATGTATAGGCATAAGAAGGAAGTCAAGCTGGCCATGGCCGAGCAGGGATGATATAAAAAAGCCGGAGGCTACGAAAGCATAGCTCCGGCTAAGGATCAGTCAAGCCAGATGATGTCCTTTA
>ONVB01000012.1 GCA_900321145.1 uncultured Eubacteriales bacterium
CCCTCCCGCTATTTTTCTTTGCTTATTATTTCATTTTATTTTACGGAGAAAACCAAAATGTCTACAAAAGAAATGGTTGTCTATGAGTTGGAAAAAAACAAGGGCAGCTTTGTATCGGGCGAGAAGCTTGCCGAAACCCTGTCGGTTTCGAGAAATGCTGTATGGAAGGCAGTATCCGAGCTCAGGAAGAAGGGGTATAATATAGTTTCGGTCCAGAACAAGGGACATATGCTCAAACCCGAAAGTGATATAATCTCGGTCCAGGGAATAGAGGGCTTTCTCGACAGCAAGAAGCTGAAGCTTGAGATACATGTCTATGATAAGATATCTTCCACGAACAGTGAGGCGAAAAGGTTTCTCCCGGGAGCTTTTATCACTCACGGGGATGACAGCGTGGACAGGATGCTCTTTGTGGCAAAAAAGCAGACGAGCGGCCGGGGACATGAGGATACTGTGTTTGAATCGCCGGAAGGCGGCATATATATGAGCCTTATGCTCAAGGCGGATGGGGTAGACAGGGAAAGAGTGTTAAGGACCGCTGGTATAACGGCGGGCATCCTTTCTAAGCTTTTTTCCATCGAGGTCACCAACAGTGATAACAGAAGTATAAATGCCGTAGGGGAAAAGGTGGGCGGAATCTTCACGGAGGCTCTGGCGGATGTGGAGATGAGAAAAGCCTTATACTACATAGTCGGGATCGGCTTCAGATACGATATGATGAAAAAAATAACCGACTTCGACGATCTGTCTCTCTCGAAGAACCGTATAATAGCGGAGCTTGTAAAGGGACTTCTCGCCGAGTTCGGTGTTATAGAATAGTCAGGTGATATCAAAACGCAAAGAGCTGATCATATCCTGTGGTGTACCAGATGGAGCACCGGCAGGTAATCGACAACTCCGTTTTCAAAGTCCGCAGCTGCCTCACCCTGAATGAGGGGAGTGAGGTAGTCCACAGCGGACTTTGTTACGTTATTGCCGTATTCGTTGATAAAGGATTCGGGAACAGGCTTGGCCTTGTTGGCAACATCGGCCACATCAACGGCAAAGAGCTCGGTTCTGTACGGACTGTCGGATATGCGTCTTATGGCGCTCATGAAGCCGGATGCACCCGTTAAGGAGTGAGTGACCGCATATTCGCCCTGAGCAAATGCTTCGGTAAAGTCGGTCTTTGAAACGATGTGCCCTGCACAGCGCTGGAGTACGTTCAGCTCTATGGAACGGACTTTCACACCGAGTCTGTCCTTGACAAGATTCTCAAGTATCCTTCCCGCACCGGAGAGCTGGCTGTGACCGAATCTGTCAGAGTAGGTGGTGTCGGCCGAGATATAATTGCCCGACTTATCGTGTATGCCCTCGGATACGGCAACGACGATATTCTTGTATCTTTCAAGGTTTTTCTTTACATCCTCTATAAAGTTATCCTTTGAAAATGCTACCTCGGGAAGATAGATAAGGTGCGGAGCGGGACTCGACTTGGTACGCGCGAGAGCTGAGGCGGTTGTGAGCCAGCCTGCGTCTCGTCCCATGATCTCGATTATGGTCACACTCTTTGTGTCGTAGATGTAGGTATCGTATGCGACCTCTCTGACGGTGTTTGCAACATATTTGGCCGCCGAACCAAAACCGGGGGTATGATCTGTGATTATCAGGTCGTTGTCAATGGTTTTCGGCACACCCGCTATGGATATCTGTTTATTGTGAGCTTTTGCATAGGCGGACAGCTTGACTACGGTATCCATGGAGTCGTTGCCTCCTATGTAGATAAAGTATCCGATATGCATGGATTCAAATCGGTCGAAGATGGTTTTGTAAAGCTCCTCGTCCTCGGAAGGTTCGGGAAGCTTGAAGCGGCAGGAGCCGAGATACATGGCGGGTGTTTTTGCGAGCCTGTCAAGGGCTGTGTCGTCCCAATCGGTAAACTCGATAAACTGATCTTTTATCACACCTTGTATGCCGTGCACGGAGCCGTAAACCTGTCCGATCTGAGGGCTTTTGACAGCCGCGGAGCAAACTCCGGCCAAAGATGAGTTGATAGCGGCAGTGGGGCCGCCGGATTGTGCTACTATAAGATTGTTGTTCATGGTAAAGTCTCCCTTTTCAAAGTCGCCTATAGGATAACACAGACAGATACAAAAATCTATTTACGGTACATTTTTTGTGTAATGTGACATAATTCTTGTGCGTATTCATCGAAAAATATAAAAAGTTCACAAATTGCCTATTGAAATATGCCTGCTTTTCAGTTATAATCTGTTCTATAAACAACGCATACGAAACAAGAAAATATCTGGAATGTTCGACAACTCCTGTTTATTTTGAACCTACATTTACTTTAAACGGGATTCCTATAGCGCAGACGGATGTCAGGCCTCCGGTCCGGTAACGGATTAAGCAGTGGAAGGCAGAAAGCTGTGTGCGGTTGCCCACCTAGCATTAGCTAGGAGTCAAAAGGCAGGAGCCGGCATCCCGGATATATTCTTTTTTAGGAGTTTATTATTGAAACAGTTTCTTAAGAAAGTTGGAGGCGGTTTAAGCGTCTTCTTTAACAAGTCTTCCGAGGACAGCCTGCCGGCTTATGCCGCACAGGCCACTTTTTTTGTTATCATGTCCTTCTTTCCGTTCATGATGCTTCTGATCATGTTCGTATCCAAACTGTCATTTACAAATACCGACATTGTTGCAAATATACTCGATGTGGCGCCGAGCGGATTAAAGGACTATATTCTCTATATCATCAACGATATTTCGTTTTCAAATTCCACATCCTTCACGATAGTATCCATAGTTGTATCCCTCTGGTCTGCCGCTAAGGGAATGCAGACGATGACCGTTGCGTTAGACAGGATATACAAGCTTGAGAAGAGGAAAAACTTTATCTTAGCAAGGCTTATATGCTCGCTTTATACGCTTATCTTCCTTATACTCTGCATAGTTGTCATGGTACTTCAGGGGTTTGCGGAACCGATAGTGAAGGAGATCACGCGCAGCTTCCCCGAGTTCGTGAGTCAGGCCATGCTTGTTGCAAGCATGAAGAATGTATTTACGTTTGCGGTGATATTTGTGTTTCTGCTGCTCATTTATTATCAGCTTCCCGACAGAAGGGGAAGGATGAGCTACGAGGTCATAGGCGCGGCTATTGCGGCATTGCTCTGGGTTTTCATCACAAAAGCCTTTTCTTTCTATATCGCAAGGGTTTCGGGAGCTTCCGCGATGTACGGAAGCCTTACATCTGTCATATTGGTGTTCATGTGGCTGTATATAAGCATGCAGGTGGTGCTGTACGGCGCCGAGATCAATTATTTTCTTAACAACTATATCAACAAGCGTCTCAGGAGGAAAAAAGCCAAAAAGAGACTGAAAAAAGACCGTCGTTATGCAAAGAAGAATGAGCAGGGCGAAGAGGCTAAATCCCTTGACACGATTGAGGAATAGGAATAAAATCATAGTTTGAGGATTTAATAAAAAACAGAAGGGAGAGGTGCATGTTTTGGATAAAAAGAAAAGAATGACTGCCGTTTTGATCCTGATCATAGCGGAGGTGGTCATTTCCATAGGAGTGTTCGTGACCAACGGGATGGTGGCCAAGCACGAAACCATCAAGGAGGTCATGAGGGATGCGGTTCTCCATGAGGATAACCGGATCAGCCTGTTTGGCATAAAGGATGTGAATCCTTCGCTTATAGCAGGCTTCACCGTGACGGCTCTGCTGCTCATTCTTGCGGCTATACTGCGGATCTTCGTGATACCGAAGTTCACCTATGTACCCGGGAAGATGCAGATCCTGATAGAGGAGTGGGTAGGCTTCTTCAAGAAGCTTGCAGAGACTAACAGTCATATCAGGAACAAGTTCCTCGGTGCGTATATTTTCGCGGCAGGCACATATATCTTTTTCGGGACCATATTTGAGCTCTTTGGTCTGGAGGCGATCACGACAAAAGGGCACCCGATAGCGCTTCCCGCACCGCTGGCGGATATTAACGGAGCCGTATGCATGGGATGTCTTTCTTACCTGGTGATACTGTCCGGAGGAATAGCGGTGAACAAGCTTCACGGAGTGGCACTTACGCTGAAGGAGTTCTCACTTCCGATATCCATGAGCTTCCGTCTCTTCGGAGCGTTGCTCTCGGGTATGCTGGTAACCGAGCTTATTTACTTCTACTTGGGGCTTTCGATAATCCTTCCGGTCGTGGTAGGCGTGCTCTTCACGCTTATACATGCTTTGGTACAGGCATATGTCCTGACGATGCTTGTATCCATGTTCTACGGAGAGGTAACGGAGCCGAAGAAGCCTAAAGAGAAAAAGAAAAAACAGCCGAAAAACGGTACTCCGGATGACGGAGAGCCTGCGGCGGAGAGCGATGAAGAAAACAATAAGGACGAAAACAGTAAGGAAGCTGCGTAGGCAGTAATCATATTAAATGAGGAGAATAATAAAATGACAATCAGGATATCAAAGAAGTTACCAATCATACTCGGAGTGATCATCATCCTTATGGGGCTGTTCGTGGTCATAGCGCCCAAGATGATAAAGGCAAAGGGCGATAAGACGGTTGCGGCGGCACCGACAGCCGTAAATACCGTGATATCGCGTGAGGCGGAGGATGTGAATCTCGAGACAGCGGCCGCCGATTCTACCGGCAGCAGAGCTATAGCAGCGGCAATCGCTATCGGACTTGCGGCTTTAGGCGGTGCGATCGCCATGGGTATGGCTATTTCAAAGGCTGCAGAGGGTATGTCGAGACAGCCTGAGGCAAGCGGTAAGATACAGGGTATGGTCATGCTCGGACTTGTGTTCATAGAGACAGCCATCATCTATGCACTTGTAACAGCGATACTTATCATATTTGTAATGTAGCAAGAGGATATCGAATAATAAGATAAAGAGGTAAAGACTATGATATTAACCGGATTACCGCTTAATATAGACATACAGCAGATCCTGCTTCACTTAGCGAACTTTGCCATACTCTTTTTCGGGCTTTATATACTTTTATACAAGCCGGTTGTAGACTTTATGAAGAAGCGCGAGGAGCATTACAAAGAGCTCGATGAGAAAGCCGAAGGAAAGCTTGCCGAAGCGGAGAATAAGGAAAAGGAATACAGCGACAGGCTTGCTGCCTGTGACGAGGAGATAGCTGCCTTCAGAAAGAAAGCAGAGGAAGACATGAACAAAGAAAGGCTTGAGAACCAGAAAGCTGCGAAGGAGAGAGCCGATAAGCTTCTCGAGGAGGCCAGAGAATCTGCCGAGACAGAGAAGAAGAGCATCATTAAGAAAGCCGAGAAGGAGATCACGGAGATGGTTTCGGCGGCTGCCGAGAAGATCATGCTTTCGGATGATATAACCAAGGCCTACGATGAGTTCCTGTCAGATGCCGAAAGGAGCGCAAAGAATGGATAAAAAGGCGTTTCTTTACGCTGCGAAGGCACCGGATACCGCGCAGCAGATACGTTTTTTACGGTTTTTAAAAAATAAATACGGCGATGAGATAGAGCTTGTGTTCGTTGAGGATGCGTCCTTAAAGGGAGGCTTCAAGCTTACCTGCGGTGAGGATGTATATAACTGGACCGCTGAGGGCAGGTTAAGACAGCTCAAGGATATGCTTGAGGAGCTTGAGAGCCGCAAGGGTTTTGTGCCGTCAGAGTCCGGCGAGATGCTTGCGCTCATCAGAAAATCGATAGATGATTTTCACCTCAACACCGTGCCCGAGGAGGAGGGTACCGTCAAGACCGTCGGCGACGGAATAGTGGTCGCGAGCGGGCTTGAATCCGTGACTTACGGCGAGATCGTGGTATTTGAATCCGGTGTAAAGGGCATGGTACAGGACCTCAGAAAGGGCGAGATCGGTATCATCCTCTTCGGAGACGACGAGGAGATATCGGAGGGCAGCCTGGTAAGGCGTACCAAAAAGACGGCAGGTATACCTGTAGGTGAGGGATATCTCGGAAGAGTCGTAGACGCACTCGGCAATCCGTTGGATGGTCTCGGCGATATAGAGGAGGACGGCTACAGGGCTGTTGAGAGCCCCGCACCGGGTATCATAGAGAGACAGCCCGTAAATGAACCGATGGATACGGGGCTGCTTTCCATAGACTCCATGTTCCCTATAGGCAGGGGACAGAGAGAGCTTATAATAGGCGACAGGCAGACGGGTAAGACGACCATCGCCATAGATACGATATTAAACCAGCATGACAAGGATGTTGTCTGCATATATGTGGCCATAGGTCAGAAAGCCAGCTCGGTCGCAAGAACCGTGGGCATCTTAAAAAAGAGGGATGCTATGAAGTACACCGTGGTTGTCAATGCCTCGGCTTCGGATCCGGCGCCGCTGCAGTATATAGCTCCCTATGCGGGAACTGCGGTAGGAGAGTACTTTATGGCTAAGGGCAGGGATGTCCTTATCATATATGACGATCTGTCCAAGCATGCGATAGCATACAGAGCGCTTTCGCTTCTCTTGGAGCGTTCGCCGGGACGTGAGGCATACCCCGGAGATGTATTTTATCTGCACTCGAGACTGCTTGAGCGTTCGGCTCACCTTTCGGATGAGCTCGGAGGAGGTTCGCTTACGGCTCTTCCGATAGTCGAGACTCAGGCAGGTGATGTGTCGGCTTATATACCGACAAATATAATATCCATAACCGACGGACAGATATTCCTCGAAAGTGACCTTTTCTTTGCCGGTCAGAGACCTGCGGTAAATGTAGGACTTTCGGTTTCGCGTGTGGGTGGTGCCGCTCAGACAAAGGCTATGAAGAAGGCCTGCGGAAGCTTGAGACTCGACCTTGCGCAGTACCGTGAGATGGAGGTCTTTACTCAGTTTTCGAGTGACCTTGACGAGACAACGAGAAGACAGCTTTCCTACGGACAGGGGCTTATGAGATTGTTAAGACAGCATTCGAGCAGCCCGTTATCCATGTGTGAGCAGGTTATCGTGCTTGTCGCTGCGACCTCACATTGCTTCGAGGATGTAAAGCCGGAAGAAATAATGGATGCGAGAAACGAACTGCTTAAGTATTTCCACTCTTATGAGAGCGGATTGTGCGGTACCATAGAGAATACAGGTGCTCTTTCCGATCCGGATAAGGAGCGTATAATAAAGGTTTCGAGAGATTTTATGAAGAAGAGAAATCAGGGTGGTGTGATTGGCTAATACCAAGGTTATCAAGAACAGAATAAACAGTGTCAGGAACACTCAGAAGATAACCAACGCCATGTACCTGATCGCTTCCACGAAGCTCAGAAAGGCGAAGGCGGAGCTTGATGCGGTGAGACCTTTCTTTGAGCTTTTCGAGAGGGAGATCAAGCTGATCTTCGAAAAGAGAGCTGACTTAAAAAGTGAGTATTTCTATCCGGTCACAGGCAGAAAGCCGGCGGAGAGCTACGCATATCTTGTGATCACGGCAGACAAGGGCTTAGCGGGCGCTTATAATATGAATGTGATCAAGGCGGCGGCCGAGGAGCTAAAGATTCACAAAAAGACAAGGCTTTTTGTGGTGGGAGAGTACGGAAGACAGTATTTCAACAAGCACCATATAGAGATAGAGCAGTCATTTCCGTACACGGCTCAGAATCCGACGGTCAGGAGGGCCAAGGACATAGCCTTAAGACTGCTTGCGGAGTATGATGCGCACCGTGTGGATGAGATAAGGATCATTTACAGTGATTCAAGCGGAGGCGGCGATGCAAAGGTTATCGTGAAGAGGCTTCTTCCCTTTGAGAGGGAGGACTTTTTGGGCGCTAAAAAGCCGTTCAGCCGATTTACCCCCTATGAGGGTTCGGCTGCCGATGAATACGAATTCATCCCTAATGCGAGCGAGGCACTGGCGGGGATAATTCCCGGGTATCTTTCGGGATTTATATACGGAGCGTTGATTGACAGCTTCTGCAGTGAGCAGAATGCGAGAATGACAGCTATGAGTTCGGCAAATGACAATGCCGAAGGGCTGCTGTCCTCGCTGCAGCTTGAATATAACAGTGTAAGGCAGGCTGCCATAACCCAGGAGATAACCGAGGTTGCGGCCGGAGCGAAAGCCCAGAAAAAGAAGAGAGCCAAGGAGAAGATGAAGAGTGAATAAGGGAAAGATAGTTCAGGTTTCAGGACCTGTTGTGGATGTAAAATTTGATGAGAAGCCGATCCCGAAGCTCAGGGAGGCTCTTTTTACAGAGGTTGATGGAGAGCGAAAGACTATGGAGGTCTCGTCACATTTAGGCGAGGGCGAGGTAAGGTGTATAATGCTTGCCGCCAGTGAAGGTCTTGCGCGTGATATGGAGGTTTTTGCTACGGGCTCGGGAATCAGTGTGCCGGTCGGAGATGCCACCATAGGAAGGATGTTCAATGTGCTCGGCGTGCCGATAGACGGCGGAGAACCCATACCCGAGACGAGCGAACACTGGAATATACACAGGAAGGCTCCGGGCTTTGAGTCACAGAGCACGGGCGTGGAGATACTCGAGACGGGTATCAAGGTCGTTGACCTGCTTGAGCCTTATGCAAAGGGCGGCAAGATAGGCCTCTTCGGAGGCGCAGGCGTAGGTAAGACGGTGCTTATCCAGGAGCTTATACACAACGTGGCCATGGAGCACGGCGGATACTCGGTATTCACCGGCGTAGGTGAGCGAAGCCGTGAGGGTAACGACCTCTTTTCGGAGATGAAGGAGTCGGGCACCATCAACAAGACGGCCATGGTGTTCGGGCAGATGAATGAGTCACCCGGAGTCCGTATGAGAGTTGCTCTTACGGGACTTACAATGGCGGAGTATTTCAGAGATGTACAGAATAAGGATGTACTCTTATTCATAGACAATATATTCAGATTTGTGCAGGCGGGTTCGGAGGTTTCGACACTGCTCGGGCGTATGCCTTCGGCGGTTGGTTACCAGCCTACCTTAGCACAGGAAATGGGTGAGCTTCAGGAGAGGATCACATCAACCGGTAAGGGCTCCGTCACCTCGGTGCAGGCGGTATATGTGCCGGCGGATGACCTCACGGATCCCGCTCCGGCGACCACCTTCTCACACCTTGACGCGACTACGGTTTTAAGCCGTAAGACTGCAGAGCAGGGTATCTATCCTGCGGTTGATCCGCTCAATTCCACCTCGAGAATACTTGAGCCCGATGTGGTGGGCGAAGAGCATTATAATGTTGCGAGAGAGGTTCAGGCTTATCTGCAGAAGTACAACGAGCTTCAGGATATCATAGCCATTCTTGGTATGGATGAGCTTTCCGATGCAGATAAGAATATAGTCAATCGTGCAAGAAGGATGATAAGGTTCCTGTCGCAGCCGATGTATGTGGCCGAGAAGTTCACGGGTAATCCGGGTGTATATGTACCTCTGTCCGAGACCATAAGAGGTTTCAGGGAGATAATCGAAGGGAAGCATGATGCGCTTCCTGAGGCAAGCTTCTACAACGTGGGTACGATCGATGATGCGGTGAAGAAGGCGGAGAGGATAGCAAGGGGTGAGGCCTGATGGCAGCAGCATTTGAAGCTAAAATCTATGACGCGGGCAGCAGATTCTACGAGGGTGAGATAGTATCGCTGGTGGTTCCGTCCTCTGACGGGATGTACGGTATCCTTGCTCATCACAGAAATGTTGTATTGAATATCGTCCCCGGCGACATGCATTATGAGCTTCCGGACGGAAGGGTGGTTAATGCCCGTATATCCGAGGGCATGCTCAGGGTGAAGAACGGCGAGGCCCTTTTACTGGCGACTTCGATCACCTTGCCCGAGGATGAGGAAAAGAGGCGCGAAAGAGAGCTTAAAGAAGAGCGCGAGGAGGCTCAGCTTCAGAAGAAGAGCATAGCGGAGTACAAGGAAGCGGAGATCATGCTCGCAAGGGCAGTTCACGGTTTGAAGGTCAACCTTCACAACCACGAGGACGGCAAGCAGCTTTAACCCCGCAGAGTATAGCAGCAGTGTGTCATTCTGAGGGCGGCAGCCCGAAGAATCTTAACAAAGGTAGCATAAATGAGTGAAACAAGTATTTACGGCGAATATTTGCCGGCCATGGAGCAGATAAAGGACGAGCTCCTAAAGAGGATAAATGAGTTGCGTGTGAGACTGACTCAGAAGTATGGCAGCGATCCGGTCGATCACTGTCTGGCCAGGATCAAGTCAGACGAGAGTATGCGTGAAAAGTGCAGAAGAAATGGTATTCCCGAGACTACGGAGAATGCGCTCCATTTCTTTCGGGATGCGATAGGCTTAAGGATAGTTTGTTCCTTCCTGAGCGATGTATATACAATAAGGGACTACCTTATAAGGTTTAACGATCTTGAGCTGGTGGAGGAAAAGGACTATATCAGGAAAGCAAAGGATAACGGCTACAGAAGTCTCCATCTTATAGTGAAGACGTCACAGGGCTTCTTCGTGGAGCTGCAGCTTCGCACCATATCCATGGATACGTGGGCGGCGTTGGAGCACCAGATGAAGTATAAGAAGGGTAAGATGGCAAGTGAGGAGCTTATAGTGAGCGAACTGAAACGCTGTGCGGACGAGCTTGCCTCCACAGATGTGTCCATGCAGACCATAAGAGACATGATATTTACAGAGGAAGGAGCTTCTGTGCTATGAAGATTCTGATAGCCGAGGATACGGCTGACTTAAACAGAGCCATAACCGCAGTGCTGAAGCACGAGGGGTATGATGTTACTTCTGCCTTGGACGGGCAGGAGGCGATGGATGAGATAGAGAAGGACAGCTTTGACTGCATAGTCCTGGATATAATGATGCCTAAAAAGAGCGGTCTTGAGGTCCTGACCGAGTTGAGGAGCAGGCACATACTTACGCCTGTTCTTTTGCTTACCGCAAAGGTTGAGATAGACGACAGGGTGACCGGGCTTGATGCAGGTGCCGATGACTATCTGACAAAGCCGTTTGCCATGAAGGAGCTTCTTGCGAGGCTGCGTGCGCTTATCAGACGCAGGGAGGGATATGCCGAAGAGACCCTTTCTTTTGCGGACTTTATCCTTAATGCAAAGGAGTCGGAGCTTACTGCGGGCAATACCGTAAGACTTTCCATCAAGGAATTTGAGCTTATGCAGCTTTTGGTCAGAAATGCGGACAAGGAGCTTGCGACCGCATATCTTTTGGAGACTGTATGGAGAAATGAACCGGATGCCCATGAGGACACGGTGTGGCTTTACATTTCTTACCTGCGCGGCAAGCTTATGTCGGTTGGGTCAAGCGCGGTAATAGGCGGAGAAAAGGGCGGAAGCTACAGACTGGCGGAAGGTTGACGTCTTATGTCGTTTTGGGTGTAGAAAGAGTATTAAAGAGGACAGCGGGTATTGAACGAGAAAGCCATAAAAAGACTGAGAAGAAAGATTATCCTGACAGTTATGCTGTCTCTTTTTCTTGTCATGGTTTTTATGGGTGTCACGATAAATGCGGTGAGCTTTGCCTCGTCACACAGGGTTATCAACAGGGTGCTTGATAACATAGCGAGCAATGACGGTGACCTGAATATGTCATTTTCGGCAATAGACGATTTCCGCGGCGATCAGTTCAGGGTTGACTTCTTTAATTTCGGGTTTATTTCGAAAGTGTTCGATCCGGATTTTACCAATTACGCAAGGTATTTTGTGGTCTACTATGATGATGAGGGCACTATAACCGAGTTCAAAACAGTATACGATTCCATGTTCAACGCGGAGGAAATGGTAGATCTCGGAGAGACTGCCTACAGGCGTCTGTTAAAGTACGGAAGGATTGGAACCTACTACTACAAGCTTACGGACAACAAGCTCGGGAGCGGAAAGATGGCGGTGTTCCTTGACTGTTCGCGCGAGCTTGCCGGCATATACAGACTGATGTACCTGACGATGATCATATGCTTTGTAGGACTGCTTTTAACCTTTGCGATATCGGTATTCTTCTCGAAAAGCCTGATCGCGCCCGAGGTTGAGAATACACGCAGGCAGAGGGAATTCATAACCAATGCCGGGCATGAGCTTAAAACTCCGCTTGCCGTGATCAAGGCCAA
>ONVB01000084.1 GCA_900321145.1 uncultured Eubacteriales bacterium
AGGGAACTGCTTCAGGAAATGACTGAAAATTCAGTTCGGATTGTTTCCTGACGATCATGGAGATAAATTGTTATGCTGGACAGAATATTCAGCTACAGATGAGAATAGAAGACGACTTACTTGAGGTCGCCCCGCTCAAGCAGGACCACTACCTCAGGGGCATACCGATTGCCGAGGAGAAGCGACGACATCCTTGAGAACGTCGAAAAATACAAGCAGATGATTGACAAGGTATCCACATACCATCCGGAGGGAGCGCGGGTAGCCGATAAGCGCAGAATCACGTAGTTGATGGCGGGAGCGGTATGTGTTGATTTCATGTCAAACAGGATTGCATCAAAGGATGGTAAAGGGGGATTTGAGCATGAAGAAAAAGTATTTGATCGAATTCAAAAATGACTTGTGGGTGGTAGTGATGGATATTATCGCAGTGAACGCTGCATACATCCTTTCACTTTTGTTGAGATATTATGTTCATTCAGAATTCAAATCGGCGGCAATGCGATTTGTTAATGTATATCTCAAATTTGCCCCATTCTATACAGTAATTTGTATCATTGTGTTTGCCTTATTCCATTTATACAACGGTGTTTGGCGCTTTGCGAGCCTGAACGATATGAATAGGATCATAAGCGCGACAGCAGTAACAGCAATTCTTAATTTTGTTTGCACCACAGTTTTTTTGCAGCGTTTACCTATATCATATTATGTGGTAGGAACAACCCTGCAATTCATTTTTATTACGTTAATACGCTTTTCTTATCGTTTTTTAGTTTTCAAGGGAAATGGGATTAGGGAAAGCATAAATCCTGGTATTCCTGTGATAGTCATTGGGGGCACTATTCCCAGCAATAAAATGATAGCGTACTTTGAGAGCAACACGTCTTTTAAACCAGTGGCTATAGTGGATTACAAACTACGGGGGAAAAGTTTGAATGGTTTGCCGGTGATGGAAAGCCTGGAAGAAGCCTTGGAGACCTTCAAAGTGAAAAACATCATCGTTATGGATCCGATGATGTCGGACAGGGAAAAAGATAGATTGAGAAAAATCAGTCAGCAAAAAAACAGTGAACTACATGACTATACATCGGTAATGATGAAAGGATTTGCAAATATCTCCCTGTTGGATATCGCGAAGATTATGAAAGAGCCGTATAAGGTGCGATTTGGAGAAGAGTTGTATGATAATCTGGATGAAGCCATGGAAAACCTGGAGGGAAAGTATACGGTTAAAACCATCACTGGTAAAGATATTGTGATTGATATCAACCAAGTTGTAAGAGGGGATTCAGAAGAATAATGGGTCATCGCAGGAACTTGTGGGGTATTAATAAGAACTCGCTCCGCAAGCCTGAAAGTGATGGTGAAGAGAAAGCATCTGTACATAGCCAAGGAGTTATTCTTTATTTGAGCTTCCACCTCGATAAGTGCATGCTTAGCGGAATGTACGCATAGGGCACAGCCGTTATCTACTTGGTCGATTCAATCAATGCGAGAGATGACAAGGTCGTGGTCTCGCTGAAAGAGAATGAGAGGCAGTTCAATACAAATTTGATCGGAGAAGAAGTCAGCTTCATGTGAGATTCACATACAACGGGTTGGAGAGAAAATAGATGCACGCTTTAGGAATAACAGTTACTGTGATTGGTGCCGTAGCTACTGCTATGGCGGTGGTGGGAGCAATAAAGAAGCCGGGATCGGTTTATAGGGATAAACCGGAAGAGCGGAATCCCATGGAGGGGAAGAAAGTAAAGTTTGTAGAGAATGAAGACGGGCCTGCTAATGCGGATGGCGTTTGTGGGCATCTGGAAGCAGTAGGTGAAACGAGTCACACACCGACAATTTATGAGAAGTATGTCAAACGATGCTTCGATATCTTGCTGTCATTCGGCGGGCTAATAGTTCTTTCCCCTGTATTCCTAATCCTCTCACTTTGGATCGTCATCGATGATCCAGGGCCAGTGCTGTTCACTCAGAAGAGGATTGGTAAAGATAAGCAATATTTTAAACTGCATAAACTGCGGAGCATGCGAATGGACACACCCCACGACAAGCCAACGCACATGTTGGATAACCCGGAACAGTACATCACAAAGGCAGGTCGATTTATCCGTGCACATTCTTTGGACGAGCTTCCGCAGATTTGGGATATTTGGGTAGGAAATATGAGCGTGATCGGACCACGTCCCGGTCTATGGAATCAGGATCTGTTGACGGCTGAGAGAGACAAGTATGGAGCCAACGATA
>ONVB01000042.1 GCA_900321145.1 uncultured Eubacteriales bacterium
CTCAGGACAGTTTTGAGAAGATAATCTATACAGGAATGATAGATGAGTACTTTGACTATAAATTAGGAGAACTCTCATACAGAAGCCTTCGTTTCGAGACGGAGCTTATCGAGGGTGAAGATAATTACCAGGGTAATGCGGTTGTGAACTACACCGAGCGTGAAGTGCCTTATACCCGCATCATAGAGCATAAGCATTTCGAATTCGGTAAGCAGCCCGATACGGTCATCACCCGCGAGTACCCTGCAGACTGGAAGAAGGGTGATGAACCATACTATCCGGTCAACAACGACTCCACAGCCGCTCTCTACGCTGAATATGCAAAGCTTGCCGAGCAGGAGGGCAATGTGATCTTCGGAGGCCGCCTCGGCCAGTACAAATATTTCGACATGGACAAGGTGATCGCGGAAGCGCTCGCCCTTGCAGAGAAAGAACTGCAGTAAATATAAACTCAAACAGAACCGGGTGCATCCTGTCACTCAAATCTCGCGAAGATTTTACAAAATTCTTTGTGAATAGATTTGATCGACAGGATTCCCCGGGTTTTATTATTTCCCAAACAGCACAAAAGGGGCATATATATAACTAAAGCAGGCTATAGAGCGGCGTCCCTTCTTAGCGAGGTTTCTCACGAGCTTAGAAGGGCTACGCCGTGAAATAGAGCGCGAGCGTCCTGCGTAGTTATATATATGCCCCATTGTGCGTCATTGTGTTATATAGGTATTGTATAGGTATTATTCTTACCTTCCGTTTTCCTTATCAAGCATAGCACGTACCTGCATCGACAGTCCGAAGAGGTGTATGAATCCCTCTGCGTCCTTGTGATCGTACAGGTCTCCCGTGGTGAAGCTTGCAAGCTTCTCGGAGTAGAGTGAGTACTCTGAAGTGGTACCGGCCTTGATGATGTTGCCCTTGTAGAGCTTGAACTTAACTTCGCCGCTTACGCGCTCCTGTGTGCTGTCAACGAAAGCACAGAGTGCCTCGCGAAGAGGGCAGAACCACTTGCCTTCGTAGATCATGTCAGCAAGCTTGTCGGCGATAAGCTTCTTGTATGCGAGAGTGTCACGGTCAAGGATGAGCTCCTCGAGCTGCTTGTGAGCCTCCATAAGGATGGTTCCGCCGGGAGTCTCGTATACACCTCTTGACTTCATGCCGACTACGCGGTTCTCTACTATGTCTACGATTCCGATTCCGTGCTTTCCGCCGAGTCTGTTTAACTCACGGATGACATCGGCAACCTTCATTTCCTTGCCGTTTACTGCAACGGGTACACCCTTTTCGAACTTCATGGTCACATACTCGGCCTCGTCGGGTGCCTTCTCGGGATAGGTTCCGAGTACAAGGAGATGATCCCAGTTAGGCTCCTGAGCGGGATCCTCGAGCTCGAGTCCCTCGTGGCTTATGTGCCACAGGTTTCTGTCACGGCTGTATGAGGATGAAGCGTCAAAAGGAAGATCTATGCCGTGAGCCTTGCAATATTCGATCTCGTCCTCACGAGACTGCATGGTCCACTCGGGCTGACGCCAGGTAGCGATAACCTTTAAGTCGGGAGCAA
Organism: uncultured Eubacteriales bacterium; assembly: GCA_900321145.1. Classification (GTDB taxonomy): domain Bacteria; phylum Bacillota; class Clostridia; order Lachnospirales; family Lachnospiraceae; genus Coprococcus_C. Next base: position 1,556 of record ONVB01000042.1, read on the forward strand.
GTGCCTTGATGTTGATCTCGAAGCGCACCTGATCGTTGCCCTTGCCGGTAGCACCGTGGCATATGGTTGTCGCATTTTCCTTGCGTGCGATCTCTACAAGCTTCTTTGCTATAAGAGGTCTTGCGTAGGATGTACCGAGGAGATAAGCGTTCTCGTATACGGAACCTGCCTTTACGCCCGGCATGATGAAGTCCTCTGCAAACTCATCAACCACATCCAGGATGTAAAGCTTCTCGGCGCCTGAGTACTTAGCTCTTTCCTCAAGTCCGTCAAGCTCGCTTTCCTGACCTACATCGATGCAGACACATACGACATCGAAGTCGTAGGTCTCCTTAAGCCAAGGGATGATGGCAGTGGTGTCCAATCCGCCTGAATAGGCGAGAATAACTCTTTCTTTCATAGAATAATTCCTCCATTAAAATTTGCTTATGCAAGTATACAGCCAACCGCACCATATTTCAAGGGGAAAACTATCGGAAAAGATGATTATTGTATCAAAAAGTCTGTAAAAAGACCTTGTATTTTAGCAAGGAAAATATTATAATACCCATTTAGTAAAAACTTTTTTGGAGGAAAAGAAATGTTGCAACCAAGTGATATAAGGACTCGCGTATTCAAGAAAGGTATATTCGGTTATAAGCCTGCAGACGTTGACTCATTCAAGGAAGAAGTTCTTCGTGCATATGAGGAGACCTTCAGTGAGAACACCGAGATGAAGGATAAGCTTGCAAAGCTTAATGCAGCAGTTGAAGAGAACAGACTTAAGATGTTTGACTTGGAAAAGAAGCTCAAGAAGGCAGAGGAAGACCTTGCCGAGAAGAAGGAAGAGCTTAAGGCTGCTAAGGCAGCAAATAATAAGGGTGGTGCAGCTCCTAAGTTTAAGCCTCAGCCGAAGGCGGAAGCTCCGAAGGCAGAGGAAGCTCCCAAGGCTGCAGCTTCATCCAAGTTCTTTAAGAAAGCAGAAGAGCCGGCTAAGCCCGCAGCTTCATCTTCGAATGATGATGACGATGAGGAGATCTTTACCGGTGAGATAGAAGAGAGAGCAAAGCCGGAGCGTATGATGATAGGTGACGGCGAGGAAGACGGAGACGGCGATTTCGAATTCATGTAAGATCAGCTTATGAGCAAAAGGCTGCTGTGCGTGGCATGGCAGCCTTTGTCGTTTTGAAAAGGATACACAGATGCTGGAGTATATAAAAGGGACTATAGAGCGTATAGGAGTGGGTGACTTTGCCATAGAGACCGGCGGAGTGGGCTTTCATATAGAAGCGGGAACCCGCGTGACGGATAAGCTCAAGCTTCACGAGACGAGAAAAGTATATACGCATATGAACGTGCGTGAGGATGATATAAGCCTGTTTGGTTTTCTGACACAGGACGATGTGGATGTGTTCCGCATGCTCATAGGTGTGAGCGGAATAGGACCAAAGGTGGCGCTTTCCATACTGTCGGAGCTTTCGACCGACGACTTAAGGATGGCGGTTTTGTCGGAGGACCATAAGGCCATAGCCAAGGCCAACGGCGTCGGAACCAAGACCGCTCAGAGGGTGATAATGGAGCTTAAAGATAAGTTTAAGCTTGATGATGTCATCGATTCGCTTGACCGGGAAGGTGATCAGGGTTCGGGAGAGATGTCTAAGGATGTGGTAAGCGAGACCGCACTTGCTTTGACGAGTCTCGGGTATACCAACACGGAGGCGCTAAAGGCTATAAAGAAGGTTGAAGGGGCGGAAGGAATGACGCCGGAGCAGCTGCTGAAGGCGGCATTGAAGAGAATGCTTTAAGATTCTTCGGGCTACGCCCTCAGAATGACACGGGATATGGAAAAGAGAATAATCAGTACAGAGATTACAACTGAAGATGATGTATTGGAGCCGGGCCTAAGGCCAACACTCCTTTCGGAGTATATAGGGCAGGAGAAGGTAAAGCAGAACCTGAGAGTCTTTATCGAGGCAGCGAAGAAGAGGCACGAGCCGTTGGATCACGTGCTCTTGTACGGGCCGCCGGGACTCGGCAAGACCACACTTGCGGGTATCGTGGCCGAGGAGATGGGAGTGTCGCTGAAGATAACCTCGGGACCGGCTATAGACAAGCCGGGTGAGCTTGCAGCCATATTAAACAATCTGTCGGAAAATGACGTGCTCTTCATAGACGAGATACACCGCCTGAACAAGCAGGTGGAGGAGGTGCTCTATCCCGCCATGGAGGATTACGCGATAGATATAGTTATAGGAAAGGGAGCCGGGGCAAGGTCGATAAGACTTGATCTTCCCAAGTTTACCTTAGTCGGAGCCACGACGAGGGCCGGTATGCTTACCGCCCCCTTAAGAGACCGCTTCGGAGTGGTAAACAGGCTTGATTTCTATAACGTGGTGGAGCTTATGCAGATCATCATGAGATCCTCGAAGGTGCTCGGGGTAAATATCGATGATGAGGGAGCTTTGGAGATCGCCAAAAGGTCGAGAGGCACGCCGAGACTTGCCAATCGGCTGTTAAAGAGAGTCAGGGATTTCGCCGAGGTTGAGTATGGCGGAAATATAGACTACGAGGTGGCAAAGACGGCTCTCGACAGGCTGGATGTGGATTCTGCGGGTCTTGACAATACCGACAGACATATACTTATGACTATGATAGAAAAATTCGGCGGGGGTCCGGTGGGGCTTGACACGCTGGCTGCGGCCATAAGCGAGGATGCGGGAACCATAGAGGACGTGTACGAGCCATTTCTTATAAAAAACGGCTTTATAAATCGTACGCCTCGTGGTAGAATGGTGACCGAAAGCTGTTACAGACATTTCAATCTGCCTGTGACGGATGGGGAATAGATATCATACGAAGGAGAGAGACGAAATGGCTAACAAAGTAGACATACCTGTAGTGATTAACGGAAAGGTGTATACCTTAAGCGGTTATGAGGGAGAAGAGTATCTGCAGAACATAGCCACTTATATCAACAATAAGATATCCGAGTGCAAGGCATCCGATCAGTTCAGAAGGATGAATGCCGAGTACCAGGGAGTGCTGCTCGCTTTAAACATAGCAGATGATTATTTCAAGGCCAAGAGCAAGGCTGACAGTATGGTCAGCGAGGACTCAAATAAGGAACAGCAGCTCTATGACTTAAGACATGATGTGATAGAAGCACAGATCAAGCAGGAATCGGCTGCGCGTATGATAGAAGAGTATAAAGAAGAGATCAATGCCCTTCAGCGTAAGATAATCCAGCTTGAAGCAGAGAAGGGACACAATGACAAGTAATGCTTATAATCCGCAGGGCGTGGAGATTCTCGCACCCTGCGGTTCTTATGATATCCTGAAATCAGCCATATCTGCGGGGGCTGATGCCTGTTATATCGGTGGCAAGAAGTTCGGCGCAAGGGCATATGCCGCCAACTTTGATGATGATGTGATATACAAGGCTTTAGACTACGCGCATCTTCACGGAGTAAAGGTATATCTTACTGTCAATACTCTATTAAAGGAAAGTGAGATATCCTCTCTTTTTGCGTACCTTTGTCCGCTGTACGAAGCCGGGCTTGATGCCGTGATCGTACAGGACTTGGGCGTTTTTTCTTATATCCGAAGATATCTTCCGGACCTTCCGATACATTTGAGCACGCAGATGAACATAACCTCCTACCACGCGGCGAAAATGATGAAGGCATACGGAGCCAAGAGGGTGGTTCCTGCAAGGGAGATGAGCTTCACGGAGATCAAGGCCCTGAAGGATAAGTCGGGACTCGAGGTGGAGGTTTTCTGTCACGGGGCCATGTGCGTATGCTACAGCGGAAGATGCCTCATGAGCTCGCTTGCGGGTGGAAGAAGCGGTAACCGCGGACGGTGTGCCCAGACCTGCCGCAAGTGCTATGACGGGGAATATAAGCTTTCGATGAAGGATCTGTGTACGCTTGAGATACTTCCGGAGATCCTTGCAACGGGAGTCGATTCGCTTAAGATAGAAGGGCGCATGAAGAATGCGTATTATGTGGCATCGGCGGTCGAGGCGTATAAGCAAACTGTCGATGATATAATGAACGACAGATTTGACCTGAACGTGGCGATGGACAGGAAGCTCAGATTAGGGGAGGTATTCAGCAGGGGCGGTTTCACTACCGGGTACTTCTTCGGAGTGGGCGACAGATACGATACATTTCATGATATGCCGGGACACACGGGAGTGGAGATAGGAACCGTGGATTCCGTAAAGGGCGGTGCGGTAGACTTCAGGCTGAGGCACGACCTTAATCACGGAGATGTGCTTGTGTTCAGGACAAGGGACGGTTCTGAGGTCGAGATAACCTCAGGCAAGGATGCTTTGGCGGGAGAGACAATCTCACTTCCCGCACCCAAGACGAAGTATATCAATCAGGGTGCAAAGGTATTCAGGGTGAAAAATGAACCGTTCAACGATTCGCTTTTCAGAAATCATATAAACAGCTTTTCAAAGAAGATACACATAACCGGGGAGCTCAGCGCAAAGAAGGGCGAGAAGCTGATGCTCACGCTCTATCAGGAGGTATTCGGCAATACCATAAGCGGAGTTGCTTATTCAAATGAGAGGCTTGAGCCGGCGAATACCGTGGACCCGTCCATGGCAGAGAATATCTTGGAGAAGCTTACTGCCACGGGCGACACCGAATATATCATAGACAATGTGGATATGAAGGTGGATAGCGGAGTATTTGTTCCCTTCAGGCTTGTGAAGGACATAAGAAGGAAGGCCATTGAAGCCTTAGAGACAAGTGTAAAGGAGTCCTTCAGGAACATCAGGCCCAAAGAACCTTCGGGCGAGCCTTACGAATCCCGCAGGACGCCGGTTGAAGGAGTACAGAACTACGTCTCGGTGGAGACTTTAGAGCAGCTTTATGCATGCATGTCATCGGGGATGATAAACGGTGTATGCATGAGCCACAATGTATACAAGAAGGCGGCAACGGAGGGGACGACGGTTCGCCTGAAGCTCAAAGGAATAAAGATATTTATCGCGCTTGAGGATATAATCAGGGCGGGGATAAATGACAGGCTTGACCTTGTAAACGAGGGCATAAGCGGCATATATATCAGGTGTATAGATGAACTGGCTCAGGCCCGTGAGCTTGAGGGCAGAGAACGCTTTGATGCCATCGTGTCAAGCTCTGTATATGCCATGAACACCTGCGCTGCCGGCTTTATAAGGGATCAGTTAAAGAGCTATAAGAATGTTTATCTCGAGGAACCGAGAGAACTCAACGAGACTGAGCTTTCCGAGCTTGGCGGAGCATACGAGGTGGTTCCCGTATACGGTTACGAGCAGGTGATGGTCACAAGGCAGAGCATAGATTCCGAGAAGATAACGGATGACAGTAAGAATACCTACTATGTGATCTCCGGAAAGCTTTATGACAGGATATATAACGGAACACCGTTTTTTGCACCGGAAAGAGTAAGTGCCGCGGCTCCGGGCATAGCGCTGTGGCGATTTACCATAGAAAGTCCCGACGAGATAGTTAAGCTCTTGAACGGGCATGTACCCAGGAACAAAACCTACGGACACTTAAAGAGGGGAATAGCTTGATCAATCTTATATGCGAATTATCACAATACTTTATAATGCTTTTTATGATCCTTTACACGGTCAAGTGCTTTTCGGCGCTTATACAGACTGACGAGAAGAAGAGAAAGAAGAAGACCAACAAGCAGATAGGCTATGTCTTCATGATACATTTCTTCTGTTATCTGGTGCTTTACTTAAGGACCGAGGATGCGGGCATCATTGTTTTTTACCTGGCACAGATAATCGTGGCCGTGCTGTATATGCTCATATTTCACGGCATATATAAGGAGTCTTCGGCGCTGCTTTCAAACAACACGGCGTTTTTGCTGCTGATAGGCTATACCATGCTCACGAGGCTGGACATGTCGCTTGCCATAAAGCAGTTTGTCTTAGCGACGATAGGACTGGTCATTACCTCGTTCTTCCCTTATATCATGACAAGGACGAAGAACCTGAGAGACCATGCGGTATTCTTCGGAGTTGCGGGGCTTATCGCGCTGCTGTCGGTATTCATACCGGGATTCGGACAGGAAATCTACGGCTCAAGGAACTGGGTGCACATAGGACCTCTTTCACTACAGCCTATGGAATTCGTAAAGATACTCTTTGTGCTCTTCGTGGCGGGCACTCTCGTAAAGGCCAACACGATAAAGGATCTCTTTGTTAACGCGGTCATTTCCGCCTTGTTCATGGGAGTTTTGGTCATCGAGAAGGACCTTGGAGCAGCGGTTATATTCTATATTACTTATGTGTGCATGGTATATCTTGCGACCTCGAGACCAATCTTCCTTATCGGCGGCTTGGGCCTCGGAGTGGCCGCGGTGCTGTGCGGCTATATGCTGTTCAAGGACAGCCTCTTTGCACATGTTATGGTGAGAGTGGCTGCCTGGCAGGATCCTTTCGCAAATATAGACGGCTCGGGTTACCAGGTGGCGCAGTCACTCTTTGCGATAGGAACGGGAGGGTATCTCGGTACAGGACTCTGCCGCGGACTGCCGGAGGTTATCCCGGTGGCGGAGAGCGATTTCATCTTCTCGGCCATATGCGAGGAGCTCGGAGTCATATTCGGACTTACGCTTATACTCGTTATAGTCAGCATATTTATATCTTTCGTAAATGTATCGATGAAGTGCAGGGATCCGTTTTATAAATACGTATCCTTCGGCTTTTCGGTCATCTATATAGTGCAGTCCCTGCTTAACCTGGGAGGTGTGACGAAGTTCATACCTTCAACCGGCGTGACCCTGCCGCTTATAAGCTACGGAGTGAGCTCGGTGCTCAGCACACTTGTAATATTCGCGGTCATCCAGGGAATATATGTGGTGACGGCAAGAGAGGCAATAAAGAATGAAAAAGACAGAGAACGGGCAAGAATCTTCCTCGAACAGGCCCATGCAGCAATCGCAGATCAGCGCTGATGAGCTGGCCGAGAAGCTCAAAAACAAGATCGCTTCCGAGGAGGAGTTCCTAAGAAGAGAGGAAGAAAAAGACGCCAACAATCAAAGAAAGAACAGACCTGTCATAGTGATAACCTACGTGATGGTGGCGGTTTTTATGTGCCTTGTGGTATATGTAATCTACTTTATGCAGATGAAGGCGGAGACCACCATAGCCAACACGAGAAATGTAAGGCAGGACACATTTTCCGACAGGGTTATCCGCGGAAATGTGGTCACCAGCGACGGCGAAATCATAGCCGAGACTGTCATAGACGAGGAAGGAAAAGAGACAAGGCACTATCCCTACGGCAGCATGTTCGCGCACGCTGTGGGCTACGATACTCACGGCCGTTCGGGACTTGAACTTTCGGGAAACTTCTATATGCTCAGGTCTCACACGAACATAGTCGAGAAGGTCACCAGAGGCCTGAAGGACGAGAAGCAGAGAGGCGATAATATAATCACCACCTTGGACAAGAGACTTCAGGAGACTGCCTACAACGCGCTTGGGTATGCAAACGGTGCGGTGGTTGCCATAGAGCCTTCGACCGGACGGATACTCTGTATGGTATCAAAGCCTGACTTTGATCCGAATGACATAGACAATGTGTGGGAGTACCTTCATACGGATGAGGGCGCGAAGACCTCGGTGCTCTTAAACAGGGCAACACAGGGGTTATATGCACCCGGCTCCACATTTAAGGTGGTAACCCTCCTTGCTTATCTTAGAGAGCACCCGAGCGATGCGGATGAGTATGCTTATACCTGCTACGGCGAGGATGATTACGCAAATGTTGAGATCAGCTGTGCGGGCGGTTATGCTCACGGTGATGTCTCTTTGGAAAGCTCGCTTGCCTACTCGTGCAATACATCATTTGCAAATATCGGTATGACCCTGGACAAGGCAGGATATAAGAAGACGGCGGAGGATTTTCTTATCAACAAGGAGCTCCCTTACGACGGTGAGTATAATAAGTCATCCTTTGAGATAGATGCCGGGAGCAAGGATGTTGAGATTCCGCAGACGGCCATAGGGCAGGGTGATACGAGGATCACACCGCTTCAGAATGCGATCATCATGTGCTCCATAGCAAACGGCGGTGAGCTGATGAGGCCTTATCTTATCGACGGGATAGAGAGTGCCAACGGGACCAAGATCAAGACCATGAAGCCAAAGAGCGCGGGTTCGCTGATACAGCCGGCTGAGGCAAGGAAGCTTACGGACTATATGAAGTCGGTATGTGATTACGGTACGGCATCCTGGTACTTCTCGGACACGGCCTACGATGTGACAGGAAAGACGGGTACGGCGGAGTACGGAACAGAGGGCAACACCAACTCTTGGTTTGCCGGATTCTCAAATCCCGATCATCCGGATCTGGTGGTGAGCGTTATAGTGGAGGATGAGAATCTTAACGGTATCAATGCTACAGGCGTTGCAAAGCAGATATTTGATACTTATTATGCAGAGTAACAGGAGAGCTAAAATCGCTAAATGTAAGTCATCCCGAGCGAGCGTATGCGAGTCGGGGAATACTAAGGAGGAAGAAAAATGGTAAAGCATATTATTTTATGGCAGCTTAAGGACGCGCTTAGTGCCGGGGCAAAGGAAGAGATAAAGGCAAGGATAAAAGCAGGTCTTGAGGGACTTAAAGGTCAGATCCCGGGACTGCTTGATATAAAGGTTCAGACGGAGCGTCTTGCTTCGTCAAATGCCGACCTTATGCTTGATTCAAGCTTTGAGGACGAGGCGTCGCTCAAGGGCTATGCGGTTCACCCGGCGCATGTAGCCGTAGCCGACGGTATCGTGAGACCGAATGCAAAGATCAGGGTCTGCATGGATTACGAGGCATAAGCGGACCGGGATATGAGAGAATTCTTTACTCAGATGTTCAAAAAACCTCATATAGCAAGACGGATCATAATGTGTGTTATCGCGGTGTGCATTATGGGCTTTTGCGTATATTGGCTCGACAGGCTGGCGTGGGGCACGGATCCGTGCAGCGTGACCAATCTGGCGCTTGCTTCAAAGATCGGCCTGTCGCTCGGGACGACTCAGGCCATCGTGAACATACTGCTTTTGATAATAGTCTTTATAAAGGACAGAAACGAGATAGGCTTAGGCACGGTGTTCAATATGTTCCTCGTGGGATACTCATATAACCTCACGGGCTTTGTGATGGATAAGCTCGGCGTGGATTATCATTTTCCGAAGGTAAGCTTTGACTCGCCCTTTAACGCAGGGGACTTCGCGTGGAACCTTATGTGGATGATCATACTGCTTTTTGTCTTCGTTGTGGCGGTTTCTGTCTATATGTCGGTGGAGCTTGGCTCAGCACCCTATGACGCCATGTCGAGGATAGTTCACAAGCTGCAGAAGAGACTATCGTTTAAGGTGGTCAGGATTATCTGGGACGGCGCATTTGCATTAACAGGATTCCTGCTCGGAGGAACCGTCGGAGTCGTGACAGTTCTCATGGCTTTCGCAATCGGACCGATGATCTCGTTTATGGAAAAGAGGATAAAGAGATTCTTGTGATCGATAATGAAAAAAAACCTTCTTGCGCTCTAAAGATAAAAGGTGTATACTGTGCGCCGAATAAAAACGGTAAAAGGATTGGGGACAAATGGCAAAGAATCTTGTGATAGTTGAGTCGCCTGCGAAGGCGAAGACGATTAAGAAGTACCTTGGTTCAAACTACGAGGTTATGGCCTCGAACGGTCATGTGCGCGACCTGCCCAAGAGTCAGATGGGCATAGATATAGAGCATGACTTTGAACCGAAATATATAACGATCAGGGGAAAGGGTGAGCTGCTTGCGGCCTTGAGAAAGGCAGTGAAGAAAGCGGACAAGATATATCTCGCGACTGACCCGGACCGCGAGGGTGAGGCTATATCCTATCATCTTTCCATTGCGCTTAACCTGGAGGGAAAGAGCTATAAGAGGATCACCTTCAACGAGATCACGAAAAATGCGGTAAAGGCTTCCATTAAGGAGGCAAGAGAGATAGATATGAACCTGGTCGATGCGCAGCAGGCAAGACGTGTACTCGACAGGATGGTGGGCTATTCCATAAGCCCGCTGCTCTGGGCAAAGATCAAGAGAGGCCTGTCTGCCGGACGTGTGCAGAATGCGGCATTGAAGCTGATCTGCGACAGGGAAGCAGAGATAGACAAGTTCATACCGGAGGAGTATTATTCTCTCTCGGTGTCGCTTGACAAGGGCAACAAGACCAAGCCTATAGAGATGAAATACTCCAAGGATCGTCTGACTAAAGCAGAGCTCGATGAGGTGCTCGGGGACATAAAGGGCAAGGATTTTGTGGTTGAGGATATAAAGACCTCCGAGAGAAGCAAGAAGCAGCCGCTGCCGTTTACTACAAGTACCATGCAGCAGGAGGCGGGCAAGAAGCTTAACTTCGCGACCGCCAAGACCATGAGGGTTGCGCAGCAGCTCTACGAGGGTGTGGATATAAAGGGCATGGGTACGGTAGCGCTTATCACATATCTGAGAACCGATTCCGTGCGTGTATCCGATGAGGCCGACAAGTCTGCGAAGGATTATGTGAGAGCTCAGTTCGGTGATGAATATGTGGGCAACACTGAGGTAAAGTCCACGGGCAGAAGGATACAGGATGCTCATGAGGCTATCCGACCGACCGACATCAGTATTCATCCTTTGAGCATAAAGGATAAGGTGAGCAGGGATCAGTTCAGACTGTACCAGCTTATATATAACCGTTTTTTGGGAAGCCGTATGTCGCCTGCCGTATATGAGACCGACACGGTAACGGCTGCTGCGGGAAAGAGGAGCTTCAAGGCTTCGAATACCAGAGTTAAGTTCCAGGGATTTCTTGCAGTATATGAGTCGGATGAGGAGAAAGCGGAGAAGGTCAATATCTCGGGCTTATCAAAGGGCGATGTCTTAAAACTTTCGGGAGAGCCGCAGAGTGCACAGCACTTTACTCAGCCTCCGGCACATTTTACAGAGGCGATGCTTGTAAAGACCATGGAGGAACTCGGCATAGGCAGACCTTCTACCTACGCGCCGACCATATCGACCATAATAGCGAGAAGATATGTGGCCAAGGAGAACAAGAACCTCTTTGTGACGGAGCTCGGTGAGGCTGTGAACAAGATGATGTGTGATGCCTTCCCGGAGATAATCGACACGAGCTTTACGGCAAATATCGAGACCCTGCTCGACACCATAGAGGACGGGGACATACAGTGGAAGGTGGTTATCAGGAACTTCTACCCGGATCTTCACGATGCTGTTGAGAGAGCGGATAAGGAGCTTGATTCGGTCAAGATAGAGGATGAGGTTTCGGATGTGCAGTGCGATCAGTGCGGGCGCATGATGGTCATAAAGTACGGTCCTCACGGCAAGTTCCTCGCATGCCCCGGATTCCCGGAGTGCAGGAATACCAAGCCTTATCTCGAGAAGCTCGGACTTCCGTGTCCGCTGTGCGGCAAGGAGGTTGTGATAAGGAAGACGAAGAAGGGCAGACGTTTCTACGGATGCGAGAACGGACCTGAGTGCGAGTTCATGTCCTGGTCAAAACCGGTCGCAAAAAAATGTCCGAAATGCGGTTCGTATATGGTAGAAAAGGGCGACAGGATACTGTGCTCCGACAGTACCTGCGGCTATACCGAGGCGAAGTCGGAATAATTGACATATACATATCAAATGTGATAAAATTACACCGTGTGGGCTTACGGCTCACACGGTATTTCTTTTGATGCGCATGTCCGCGTGATGTGATATGTCACTGTGTGACACGGGGGCGGTGCGGCGGGCAGGGTGCGACTTTGTGTTCCCTGCTATATCAAGTAAAAAAGGTTAACGGATAATGATAACGTGTCGATATAAAATATGTAACTATATCTTCAATTCAATAACAAGGACAGTTCTTTCGGGCACGGATGCTCACTAAGGTTAGGAGGGTCGAAGGATGATCAATACCGACATTTACAACTATGTCAACATTCTCGATAAAGCCGCTGACGCATCCAGCTTCAGAAACGAGCTTATCAGCAACAATATCGCGAATGTCAATACCCCGAATTATAAAAGAAAAGACTTGAATTTTGAGAACCTTCTCCAGGCCGAGCTCGGCGGAGAGAAGAACCTTTGGACTGCCGTGAAGAACGCAAATATGGATCTTGAGACGCTTGATCCGCAGGTTTATACCGACAATGCGAACCTTTCCTACAGGCTTGACGGCAACAATGTGGATATCAACACGGAGGAGGCATACCTTGCCGAAAACCAGATCAAGTATCAGACGCTTATCGACCTGATGAATCAGGAGTTCGGACGGTACAAATCAGCCATGAGCAACGGATCGTAAGAATGAAAGGATAGTGATAGTATGGGTGTTTTTTCAGCGATGAATGTGGCTGCTACCGGAATGACCGCACAGCAGCTCAGGATGGATATAATTGCAGAGAATATAGCGAATGCAAGCACCACACGTACCGAGGACGGTACGGCCTACAGGCGTAAGATACCGGTATTTTATGAGAAGGATACGACGGCGTTTGACCATATATTGAACGGTTACTTAAGCCACTATCAGCCAAACGGCGTGAAGGTTCCGCAGATAGTCGAGGACCCGTCACAGCTGAAGATGGTGTACGAGCCGGACAACCCGGATGCGGATGAGAACGGCTACGTGCTTTATCCGAACGTGGATACGGTGACCGAGATGACCAACCTGATCGATTCAAGCCGTGCATACGAGGCTTCGGCTACAGCGTTTAACGCGGCCAAGGCTATGGCTTCAAAGGGCTTGGAGCTCTTCGGATAAGGAGGTAGATGCTTATGTCTTTAACTCCGGTCAATCTGTTCTCTGACGGCTATACCACCTTAAACGGCATAGAGAATCTGTCATCGGCCGGCTCGGTAGACAGGGCGGCAAGGACGCTGTCGCTCAATTCACCTCAGGGAACCTCGGTAAAGAAAACAGATACTGCATTTGACGTGATCTTAAATGCGGCAGTGGATATGTA
>ONVB01000345.1 GCA_900321145.1 uncultured Eubacteriales bacterium
ATAGTATATACAGAGCAGGACAGGTAGGGAGGAACAGACCTTGTATAGTATGACTGTAAAAGAAGTTGCGGAGTGTACCGGCGGAAGTATTTTGTGCGGTGATCCGGAGACCGTGATCACAAATATCTGCTTTGATTCAAGAGAGGTAAAACCGGGTGACCTTTTCGTTCCGCTTGACGGCGCGAAGATAGACGGCCACAGGTTTATAGAGAGTGCTCTTGAGAAGGCGGCCGCCACACTGACCATGAGACACAGCGGAGTGGTAATAGCCGAAAAGCCTTACATACAGGTGGACGACACCTTAAGAGCTATGCAGGAGATAGGTGCTTACATAAGAAATAAGTTTACCTGTCCCATCATAGGCGTCACCGGAAGTGTGGGAAAGACTACCACGAGAGAGATGATAGCCACGGCTCTTTCACCGGGGGCAAATGTATATCAGACTATCAAGAATTATAACAGCCAGATAGGACTTCCGGTTACTCTGTTCAGGATGCCCGAGGATGCGGATTGCGCGGTTATAGAGATGGGCATGAGTGAAAAAGGAGAGATGGAGAGACTCTCCGAGATGGCTCGTCCGGACATCTGCGTTATAACAAAGATAGGTGTGGCTCACATCGAGAATATAGGAAGTCGTGAAGGGATAAGAAAAGAGAAGTTTGATATAACCTCTCATATGAACGAGGGAGGAGTACTTTTCCTGAACGGTGATGATGAGCTCTTAAAGGAGATGAAGGGGCGTACCCTCTGTGACACCAAGTTCTTCGGAACAGCCGCGTGGTGTGACTATCGTGCCGAAAATGTAAAGATCAGAGACAATTTTATGTACGAATATGATTATGTGCATGATGACAAAAGAGTGCATGTGATGCTGAATGCGTTAGGCAGACACAATGTGATCAACTCCCTTGTGGGTATGGCTATAGCGGATTACTTAAACCATGATCTTGATGCTGCGGCAAAGGCCTTCGAAAGCTTCAGCGGTATGAGACAGAAGCTGATCAGGATCCCGGGAAAGTACAGCATAATAGATGATACTTATAATGCGAGTCCCGATTCTATGAAGGCAGCGATAGATGTGCTCGACAGCATAGAGGTAGAGGGAAAGAAGCTTATAGTGCTTGGAGATATGCTCGAGCTCGGAGAAGACAGTGACCGTTATCACTATGAAATCGGTGAATACCTTGCAGGTAAGAAGATAGATGAGCTTATAGTGGTCGGTGAGCTCGCTCAGTATATAAAGAAGGCGGTTGAAGAGAAGAATTCGCACGTGAAGTGTTACAGCTTCAAGGATAACGGTGAGGTGGTACTCTATCTTATGAGTGTGATGAACAAGGAGGATATTGTTCTTCTTAAAGCGTCGAACGGAATGCACTTAAATGAAATAGTATCCAATATGTGCGGATAGGAGAAACTATGGAAAAGTATGATTGCTTAAAGCTGGATAATCAGATCTGCTTTCCTCTTTACGCCTGTGCAAAGGAGATAGTCAGGAGATATAAGCCCTTCCTTGATGAGATCAATCTTACCTATACACAGTATATCGTGATGATGGTCCTTTGGGAGCGTGAAAGTATGAATGTCAAGGAACTCGGAGATACGCTTTATCTTGATTCGGGAACCCTGACACCGGTACTCAAAAAACTTGAGAGCAAACACTACATAAAAAGAGAGAGAGCCAAGAGTGATGAGAGAAATCTCCTTATCACCGTTACGGAAGAGGGAATGGCGTTAAGAGATAAGGCAGTCAACGTTCCGGCACAGATGGGACACTGTGTTAAGCTTGATGCGAACGAAGCCGGTACACTGTATAAACTGCTATATAAGGTTCTTGACGGATTTGAAAACAGTTTAATGTGAGAGACAAAATGACTATTGCAATAGACATAAATTCTAATGTAATAGTCATTTTTATTTGATGAAAACCTTTTGTGCAAAATGTATCATTTTAGGCTTAAAACCTTTTGCGTATTAGTAAAACTTGAAGAAAATAATTAAAAGGCTTGCAAAATAAAAGTATTGGGTTTATTATTCTTGCATGCAAAAAAGAGGAGACATCTTGGTACTACTTGAGAAGTAGAAGATGAGCATTTTTTTCAGGAGGAACAAACAATGGCAGTTAAGAAGGCAACAGTTGAGTCAACCATGGCTAAGGTAGAAGCTGAGAAGAAAGCAACAGCTCCTGCAAAGAAGGTAGAGCCTGCAAAGAAGGCAGAGCCCGCTAAGAAGGAAGAGACTAAGGCAGCAGCACCTGCAAAGAAGGCAGAGCCCGCTAAGAAGGCTGAGCCTGCTAAGAAGGCACCTGCAAAGAAGGCAGAACCCGCTAAGAAGGCTGAGCCTGCAAAGAAGGCACCTGCAAAGAAGGCAGAGGCAAGCGCTAATGTATTCATCGAGTATGCAGGCGGTCAGATTTCAGTAGCTGATGTTGTAGCTAAGGCTACAGAGGCAAGCGGAAAGAAGACCATCAAGGAGCTTAATGTATACTATCAGCCCGAGAACGGCATGGTTTACTTCACAGCTGATGGCGAAGAGGGTTCTTTCGCTCTGTAAGATAAATATAAAAAACTCCGTACTTATCGTACGGAGTTTTTTTTGCGCACGCCCGCGTAATGAAACAGGATGTTCTATAATCCTTTTGCTTTCTTGGTGCAGGCTTTCATGGCTTCGAATACTGCGCTTCTCATACCTTTTTCTTCAAGCACTCTTACAGCTTCTATCGTGGTTCCTCCGGGAGAGCAGACCATGTCTTTAAGCTCGGCCGGATGCTTTCCGGTATCTAAAACCATCTTTGCGCTGCCCATAACAGCCTGGGCGGCAAACCTGTAAGCCTTGTCCCTCGGCATACCGTCCGCAACGGCGGCGTCTGCCATGGCTTCGATGAACATAAACACATAAGCGGGTGAACTTCCGGAAACCGAAACCACGCAGTCCATAAGTGATTCCGGTACATCCTCGGCAAGTCCGAAGCTGCCGATAAGTGAGAGAGCATACTTGTAGTCGTCATCGCTTACATTTGAATTCCTGCATACGCCTGTTATACCTGCACCGACAAGTGCCGGAGTGTTGGGCATGGTACGAACTATCTTCTTGTCCGAGCCTAATCTTTCGGCGAGCCAGCTTAAGGTCTTTCCGGGAGCGATGGTTATGATCAGCTGATCTGCGGAAAGCCTGTCCTTTATGCCTGATATAACAGTTTCGTAGTATTGGGGCTTAACGGCAAGAAAGATGACCTCTGAGTTTTCTGCAACCTCGTTGTTGTCTGTGGTAGTCGGAATTCCTCTCTCGTTAGACACTTTGTCTAATGCGTTAGAATTAGGGTCTGCCGCTATTATGCTTGAGCTTTCGATTCCTGCATTACCTGTAAGTCCACCGATTATTGCCTGCGCCATATTGCCGCAGCCTATAAATCCTATCTTGAATTTCACAACAAAAACCTCCTTGTATAATATGTAATGGCACGATTGCTAAAGCAATCCTGCCCAGTCGGTCGGTGCGATGCAAAATTATGACTTCGTCATAA
>ONVB01000165.1 GCA_900321145.1 uncultured Eubacteriales bacterium
CCGCCGCTGCTCTGTGCCGCACCCGCAAGCCTGAACTCCGACTTGGAAGCCTCCTCGTAGGCAAGCTCCTCCTCCTGCTTTATGGTGCTGCCGGGTTCAAATGCTATGGTAGGCTTATACTCGGTCATCTTATCCCTGAACATCTCGGTATAGTACTTAAGCCCGTTCACATAAGTCGAAAGCGCTTCTATCTCACTCTGACTTATCTCGTCATTGCAGGATATAAAATCCGTACCTATATAGTTAAATGTGGTAATGTAAAGCATCACCAGATCATAGTAGCTGTCGCTTATCTCTCCGGTCTCGGGGCCTATATTGGATCTCACGAAAGGCTCGAGCGACGGCGGAGGATTGTCCTTTATCCTCTCACTCTTTAAGTCCCACCTGTCGGCGTAGTCATCTATCATCTTGTCGAAGAGCTTTAAGCCCGTAAGATCGTTTATATACTGTATCTCGGACTTGTCAACCCTGCCGTCCGCATAGGCGAGATACACAAGAAAATTAAGCATGTCTCTTCTGTAGACTCTGCTTAGATCAACCATTCCCTCGCTCTGTATGTAATTTGCCCGCCCAATGCTTTCTGCCCTCTTTATGCAGAGGTTATACATCTTTTTGCTCTCGGGTTTTGCCTTGACACCGAACAAAAAATCAAGTCCCATAACAGCCTCCGTAAACGCATCATTCTTTCGTTTTAAAATACCACTTTTACAATCCTTTTTCAACTTGATTTTGCCCTTCTTATCGCTTATACTATAGTTAATTATCGCTATTGATTTCCGGTGCGAAAACATAGTATTTTCCTACGGATTATGGGTAGTGTAAAGTCGATTACGAAAAAGATCCTTCGGGCCTTAAGCAAAGCTGTGATGCGGCTTATTTCAAGCGTTGCATCTGTGAACCGAAGTGTCTTGAAAAGGGGGAGCACTATGGGAAAAGAGTTTTTACTTACGGGGAAAAATGTCGCTGTGATCGATACATTTTACAACCAGCTTTGGGATGTATATGATTGCATGACCACCTCGATCAGATTTCAGGATATCAACAGACACCTGGATAAATATAAGCCCGATGCTTTTATTTACTGCATGAACAACGAGCTTACCGAGGACATCGAGAACATGTCCGATCTCAAGAAAAAGCTTGTACGTATCGGCGTTCCGGTCATACTTATCGGCGCTGTCGAGGAGACAGACAGCTTCCAGAAGATCACATATAATGCTGCCGATCTCATCATCAACAAGCCTCTCACCAGCGACAAGATCCAGTCCGCCATAGATTCCTTCTTCGGCACACGCGAAGCCGATTCTATCCGGGTGATGCGCGAGATAGAAAAGGAAGCCGAAGCGGAGAGAAAGAAGCATATTCTCGTGGTAGACGACGATCCCATGATGCTCAAGGTCATCAAGGAGAATCTGCACGAGAAGTATGACGTCGCAACGGCAAAGGGCGGTCAGATAGCTTACAAATTTCTCGAAAAGAGGGGAACCGACCTTATACTCATGGACTACGAGATGCCGGGCGAGACCGGCCCCGAGGTAGTCAGAAAGATCCGTCAGATGCCTAACTGCGCTAACATCCCCTGCGTATTCCTCTCGGGTATATCGGACAAGGAGAAGCTTGCCAAGGCGGTTGCTGTTAAGCCGCAGGGTTATCTTTTAAAGCCTATAGACAGAAACAAGCTCATCGAAAAGATATCTTCCCTGATCGGATAGGAAACAAAAGATAAAAAGATTTGAGTTAAGGGGGACCAATATATGGATGAGATAAAACTCACCGACCTCATATCAACTAAGGTACTTCAGGGCATACAGGATGCTTTTTCCAATATGGTCGGCATGGCAGCCCTGACAACAGAGGCCGACGGTCACCCCGTAACCGAAGGCTCCAACTTTACGGACTACTGCATGCACTACACCCGTCGTTCGGAAAAGGGCTGCAAAAGGTGCCAGGAGTGTGACAGCTACGGCGCGGTTATGACCCGTCAGTCCGGCAAGCCTACCACTTACTTCTGTCACTCCGGTCTGATCGACTTTGCCGCGCCCATTATAGCTGACGGACATTTGGTCGGAAGCTTCATAGGCGGTCAGGTCCTGACCGAAGCTCCAAATGAACAGACTATCAGAGCTATCGCCGAGGATATAGGCGTCGATCCTGACAAGTACTGGGAGGCTATTCAGAAGGTTCCCATAGTAAAGAAGGAGCAGGTTGAGAAGGCTGCAGAGTTCCTCACAACCATTTCAACAGTCCTTTCGGACATGGCCATGGGCGAGTTTCATGCTATCAAAGCCAAGGAAGAGATGGAGCGGACTTCGCAGATGAAGTCGGATTTCCTTGCGAACATGAGCCACGAGATAAGGACTCCCATGAACGCCGTTATCGGCATGGCCGAGATGGCACTTCGCGAAGACATTCCCGATGCCGCAAGGAATTATATAAATCAGATCAAGTCCTCAGGCAGGGCTCTTCTTACAATTATCAACGATATCCTTGATTTCTCCAAGATAGAAGCGGGAAAGCTGACCATAACACCGGCCGAGTATGAGCCGATGTCTCTTTTTAATGATGTCTCGAATATTCTTATGACACGTCTCGTCGACAAGGACGTGGTACTCACCTTGGATATAGCACCCGATATACCGTTAAAGCTGTTTGGCGATGCTTTAAGATTACGGCAGATACTCATAAATCTCGCCAACAATGCCATTAAATTCACAAATCACGGCCAGATCAAGATAACCGTCGATCTCGAACAGGAAAGCGATGTCAGACTCCGCTTAAAGTGCTCTGTATCGGATACCGGTATAGGTATAAAGCCCGGCGACTTAGAGAAGATATTCGATTCCTTCCAGCAGGTTGACAGCACCAGAAACAGAAATGTCGAGGGCACAGGTCTCGGCCTTGCGATAACCAAGAAGCTTGTCTCACTCATGGGCGGAACCATGAGCGTCACCAGCGAGTACGAAAAGGGCTCTACATTCTCCTTTGAGCTCCCACAGTTCATAGTTGATAAGACGCCGTCCATGAAGGTACGTGAGCCCGAGAAACTCCTCGGAGTAGGATTATTTGACAACCATTACATAGCCGACAGCTTCATGTCGGACTCCGCAGATCTGGGTGTATCCGCCGTCTGCATAAACAGGTCAACCGACATAGCGGGCGCCCTGTCCATGCTTGTTGGCAAGGACGAGGATAAGACCGTATTTTTGTTCCTCGAAGCCGGTCAGCTCACCTCCAGAAGACATGATTATATATCTGCCAACCCAAACACCGTGGCGGTCATGCTTACGGATTTCGACACAGATGTGAAGCTTGCCACACCAAATATGCTGGCGGTCAGCAAGCCTCTTTCCGCCATGAACCTGTCCATGATCTACAACCGCGAGGAGATACGTTTCAGCTCCCTTGATACGAGTGAGGATGATGATATAGACTTTATCGCACCCGATGCGCACATTCTGCTTGTGGACGACAATCCCGTCAACCTTACCGTGGCAGAGGGGCTCCTCGAACCGCTTAAGCTCAAGGTCGACACCGCAGAGAGCGGCCGCGAGGCTGTCAAGCGGGCACGCGAGAATTCCTACGACCTGATACTTATGGATCACATGATGCCGGAAATGGACGGCATAGACGCAACAAGGCTTATACGCCGCCTGCAGACAGGCACGGACTACACCAATGTCCCCATAATCGCCCTTACGGCAAATGCCATCGACAATGCCCGCGAGATGTTCCTCTCCGAAGGCCTTGACGACTTCATCGCAAAGCCCATCGAAGTCCGCATTTTGATGAGCAAGCTCAAGCAGTGGCTGCCGGAGGAGAAGATAAAGAAGGCTGTCCGCGAGGCATTTGCCCCCGCACAGACAGGCCGGGCATCGGAGCAGGCCGGTCTTTCGATAGGCGACCTCGACACGGCTTCGGCTATCTCGCTTCTCGGTACGGAGAAGCTTTACATGACTGTCCTTAAGGAGTATCACCGCATGATACGCCACAAGGTCGAGCTCATAAGAAAATGTATGAAGGAAGAAAACTGGAAGGCTTACACTATAGAGGTTCACGCCTTAAAGAGCTCATCAAGGCAGATAGGCGCCATGCAACTCGGCGATATGGCCTTCGCCTTAGAGAAAGCGGGCAACGCTCAGGATGTGGAGTATATCAACTCTCATACCTACGAGACGCTGGAAAAGTATCTCTCCTATGAGCCTATACTCGGCAAGCTCTTCTCAGACCAAAAGCCTGCCGTATCCTCCGCCCCCATCGAAAAGAGGGACATAAATGTCGCCGAGATGACCGAGATCATGGATCGTATCAGAGCATCCATGGAAGAGCTCGATACCGATATGATGGAGGAAATCGCAAACGAATTAAACCACTACACACTTCCCCTTGAACAACAGGAGATCAAGGTAAGCCTCCACGAAGCCATAGAGAATATGGATATCGAAATATGCGAGATGCTGCTGGACAAGTGGCAGAAGCTGCTTAACTGATCGGACAAGGGCTCTGCCCGCCTTTTAATACGGATGTACCACGCCATCCTCGTCGAGCCATACATCGGTCGATATGCCTGCGACATGATCTATGATCTCCTGCTTCTCGGTCGCATCCTCGGGAAGCGCGGTATATACCTTATACTGTGTACAGGGTATGAATTTCGTCTCCACAAGCTCTATCTTTCCGCCGGGCGCATCCGGTATCTTAAGGTCAAGCTCCGCCATGCCCGAGTACAGATCCTCGTTGTTGAACCAGAAGTTGCCGAGGCTGTAGAATATCGGCTTGCCTTCGACCATCTGTATGCCCTGCAGAACATGCGGATGACCTCCGATCACGGCGTCCGCGCCCGAGTCAAACATCCTGTAAGCAAGCTCCTGATGCTGAGGTGTATACCAGTCCAGATACTCATAACCCCAGTGAACATTTACTATCACATAGTCCGAAGTTTCCTTCGCCTTCTTTATGACCTCGAGTATATCCTTGTCATCATAGCAGCCGAGTATACCCGGAGTATCCGCCGTCGCCGGCGTCGTCCAGATGGTATTCTCGAACTCCTCCGCACACGAAGCAGCCACATAGGCAAGCTTGTAGTCTCCCACATTGAAGTAAACTATCTCTTTAGCTTCGTCCAGATTTCTGCCCGCTCCCACATGCGGGATCCCTGCCGCATCCAGGGTATCCAGGGTGTCGACCAGTGCGTCCGGACCGTAATCATTTATATGGTTATTGGCCGTAAGCACCACATCCACGCCTATCTTGTGAAGGTTCTCCACCCTGTCAGGGTTGGCACGAAATGTATAGGTCTTCTCGCTCTTTTCGCCCCTCGTGCTGTAGGTAAACTCGTTGTTGAGCATAAATATATCGAAGTCCTTCATCATGTCCAGAAGCTTAGGATCAAAGCAGTCCTCTATTCCGTTTGCCGAGGCGTCGAGCTTCTCCGTGGTCTCCCATCCCTCCGACAGATTAAGGTCGCCTGCGAACCCAAGACGTACAATCCCGTCATCACCCACCTCGACATCTGTCAAAGGAGTATGTGTATCTGTATCCTCTGTATCCTCTGTCTCTTCGGTAGATTTCGCCTTCTCTATCATTTCCATGAGCGATAAATCGCCCTGGGCATCACTCTCCGTATCGCTCTTTGTTTCACTCTTTGCCTCTGCAGAGTCTTCTGCAGTGGTGTCCTTGGCTTTATTATCGTTTACACCTTCCAAAAATGAACCGAGCAGATCTCCGTTTCCGTTCAAAGCCGGGTTTTCTCCTTTGCTCCCGCAACCTGCCGGAATCATAAGCATAATGCACGCCAGCGCCAACGCTGCTTTTTTCTTCACTGACCCTCTCATATATATCTCCCTCGTATAATATGTAATGGCACGATTGCTAAAGCAATCCTGCCCAGTCGGTCGGTGCGATGCAAAATTATGACTTCGTCATAA
>ONVB01000212.1 GCA_900321145.1 uncultured Eubacteriales bacterium
ACCCTCACAGGTTCCTTCCTTCATAAGCTCGGCAAATCTGATAAGTATCTTGTCACCCATATCATGCCCATACAGATCATTTACAAGTTTGAAGCTGTCGAGATCGATCATGAGAAGTGTACCGACCCATTCCTTACAGGCCGTATCAAGAGCCCTGTGTGAACCTGCTTTATTAAGTATTCCGGTCATCGGATCCGTTGTCATCTCTTTCTGGAGACCTATGATCTTCTTCGACCTCTTGTTGATAGAGTGGATAAGCCATACCAGATAGAACAGCATGAAACCGACAACAAGTGCAAAATATATTCTGAAAATAGTCTTTTCATATGTCAGTTTCTTCTTGACTATACTGAATTTCTCCCTTGCAAGCAGCTGGTTGTTCTGAGGATCCACCACCTCAATAACCATGGTGTAACGTCCACCCGGCAGGTTTGTATAGGACAGCGGCATTATATTTTTCTGACTGATATATATGCCCTCGTCCTCTCTTCCCTCGAGATAATAATGAACAATCGGATTGGAAAGAGTGTAATTATTTATTGCAATATGAAACTCCACACGTCCCATAGTTTCAGGAATGTAGAACTCTCCGTCCTTTTCCGTGATATTTCCCTCTACAGTTTCTATGTATTTCAGATGAACCCGATAGTCAGAATCACTTAATCTGACTCTGCCAGTTGTAATCCTTCGAACTCCATCAATACAGCAGAGATACAGATTGTTACCATCAACCACGTTCCACGAATTGGCATTAAATGTAGTTCTGAGTCCCCAGTCACTGTCCATCAGAGTCGGTTCATA
This sequence comes from uncultured Eubacteriales bacterium, assembly GCA_900321145.1. GTDB lineage: Bacteria > Bacillota > Clostridia > Lachnospirales > Lachnospiraceae > Coprococcus_C. The sequence continues at coordinate 802 of ONVB01000212.1, forward strand.
CCCCATATCCGCAAGAAGTGATTGTTCATCAACTATAAACAATCCGGCGCTTGAAGGTATATAGCAGCGGCCGTTTTTAATGATTATGTCAAAATTATTGGAATAATGAAACATCGTAAGCGACTCAACCCTGGTGCCTTTATCATAATATAGTGCATTACTGGTAACATAGAGATATCCCTCTGTGCAAGGCACTATCCTAAGAACAACATCCGTTTTAAGGCCCTGCTCAGCACCGATATGCCCTGTAACCTTATCGTCTTTGATAATATAGATGCCATCGCCGTCCGATCCCGCAAGTATCGATCCATCCTCTCTTTCAACAGCCGTAAGAATGAACGGATTATTCAGCCCGTCATTTTTTCCTATGGTAGCAACAACCTTATCATCCTTGATAAAAGATAGTCCTTTCGCACCGGAAACAAGTATCCTTCCGTCAGAAAGCTCACAGGTAAGTCTTGTTTTATCTCCCATGAGACCACTGTTCTTCTCCGTAAAACTCTTTGTAGTTCCATCAGGGAGCACCTTTACCAATGCAGTATCGCCATAGGTGGATATCCATATATTTCCCTGCGAATCCTTTAGGAGATGTCTGATCCTTATTCCATCCAGAAGTTCGCCATAGCTCTTATGAATCTCCTGACAAGTTTCTTTATCGACGACCTTGAGCCCTCTGTCGGTTCCAATATACAGCTCATCTCCATCTATAAGAAGTGCATTTGTTACTGTGTCACTGATTCCTGCCTTTCTGGTGATGTTAAGGAACGGAGTCTTGGAATATTTGATCAGTCCTTCTTTCGCAGACGCAAACCATATATTTTCCTGAGAATCAACGCATACAGAATTAAGTTCGCCCTTGATCTCGTTCTGTTCGATGGCAAGCAGTTCCTTGGTAGCCTTGTCGATAAAACCAATTCCGTTTCCACAGCAGACATAGTAACCGTCATACTCCGGATCATAGTACATATCATTAACATAGCTTATGCCTTCAAGGTAAAATGTACTTTTAAGATTCAGCCTGTTATCTCCGATTTCAAATACGCTTATAAGCTGATTATTGCTTCCTACAATCACCTCATTGCCCGAACTCTCAATACCATAATAGGAATTCTCACCATCAGGACACTCAGCCTTAAATACGATTTCATCTCCCTTCACCACGAAAAGCACACCATTATTGGTCACACCCGCTACGCTTCCATTATTCAGAGTCGTAAATGATCTTACATAAACGATATCCTTCTCGTCGCTGAAGATTTTGACATTTCCCTTTGGATCAACCATAGATAACGACACCATGGTTCCGAAATAAATATTTCCGGATCCATCTTCACAGATAGCTCTTACCGAATCAGAATCAAGTCCGTTTGCCTTATTGTAACGTGTAACCTCACCATTCTTCATGTTATAACAGAAAACGCCACTGTCATTGGTTCCTATCCAGAGTCGTCCTTCGCTGTCCTGATATAGCGTCATAACATTTCTAATATCCGGATCTATAGCTGCATTTTCAAATGATACTCCGTCAAATCTGTAAAGTCCCGAATATGTTCCCGCCCAGATATAACCATCAGTTGTCTGAGCAACAACATTGACCTGAGTTGAAAGTATCCCCTCGTCTGAACCAAATCTCTCTATCTCATAATCGGTATTGATACTATCACTGTCTTCATCATTTGCAGACACAAGCCTTGCCGGAGTAACCAGAAGACTTATCGCCATAAAAAGGGCAACCGAAGCTGCCGCCCTTTTCTTTGCAGCATTCTTCTTGTCAACACTGTTCACGAACTTTATCATCAGAATAGCTAATCCGATTGAAACGACGCGGTCAGGCAGATCAACAAACAGCTCCGAAAGAAAGGTTACGGAATACTTATTGTTGATATAATTATTCAGCATATCGTATACAGCATCGCCAAAAGTATTCGCCGGCTTGCCTCCATTAAGAGTCATATTCATCGGAATACACATAAACGAAGATATGATAGCCACCATGACGCCAAGCGATGTGATACCAAAACTGTCACTCAGATGCTTTCTCGGAAAAAGCAGTCCTATGATCAAACCGGTAACAACCCCTATGCACATATATACGATCGGATTACTGTAAAGCAGGACAAAACAAAGGCCCGACATACACCCGACTACCATACCCGCCAAAGGTCCCAGAATTATCGCAACAAATATAGTTCCGACCATATCACCTCTGATAGGAAATGAAAGCATATCGCAGATACCGTATCCGGCGAGATTGACTGTTATTCCTATAATCAGGCAAAGAATATTATTCAGATTTGGTTTAAAAAAATACGTTTTTCTTAAACTATCCATTGTAGATAACCACCCCTCAATAACCGTGATGATACCTCACGGTCAGTTACCTCCTTATACTGCTTTCTACTGAGCATTACTCAACCAGTTTCCGAAGCTCACTCAATATCTCCTCGATTTCTTCATTGGTAATACCTCCGAAGTTTCTGAGCCCACGTACCGGCAT
>ONVB01000029.1 GCA_900321145.1 uncultured Eubacteriales bacterium
ATAATCCAGGTGGGGATATAGATTTGAGCAAAGAAGATCTTACCATTGATGGAATTGAATTGTAAAATGACTTATCGGATGTATGCACCCGTTTATTCGCATGAACTCTGTGTCGCATCCGATTTAGTAACTATTCATTTGTTCTAGTGCAATATTGGAACATATATTCTAAGGAGGATGTTATGGCGATTATTAACAATGCCCGAAAAGGGTGCAAGGATGTATTTAACGCTTTTTTGGTATCAACAGCTAAATATGCAGGATTATTCGAAATCCCGTGTATTAAACCATGTAATGAGGTGCCAGGGCGAATTATACTTTTTTCAAAGGCTATTTCCAGTAAGGATTATGAACAGTGGGTACATTTCTATGAGGATGATTATTTATTTGAGCGATTATGGAATAACCCAAGAAAATATATCTCAATTCTGAAAAAATATCAGGGAGTTATCTTGCCGGATTTCAGTCTTTATAGAGATATGCCATTGGTTATGCAACTTTGGAATATATATAGAAGCAGAGCCATTGGTCATTGGTTACAGGCAAATGGAGTAAAGGTTATTCCCAACATAAGATTCGGAGACCAGCGTACATATCATATATGTTGCATCGGTATCGAGAAACATAGTATTATTTCTATCGGAAGTCATGGAAACTTAAAGAACAAACAAGATAGAGAAATCTTTCTTAAGGGTGTTGATAAAATAGTAAAAACGCTTGAGCCGCGAGTAATAATCATATATGGCGCGGCACCGGATAAATATTTTAATCAGTATAAAGAAGCAGGAATTAGAATTATTCAATTTGATAGTAGCTTTGCCATTTCGCGTCAGGTGGTGGTGTAATGAATGAAAGTTATCATGGCATACATGGAGTAATCACAGGAAGTTGCAGGGGCGGGTTGTTCCTTGTGGGATTTAATTTCTTACATCGAAGGGAAGAACTTGGTATGGATCATATAAATGGTCAAGTTCCCCAATGCATGTGACAAATATAATATTGCTTATACCATAGAATGCGCTGACAACGCATTACATGCAGAGTGAGGATTGAGCAAATATAACCATATTTTTAATCACTAATCAATAAGCGTGGGGCTGTCGCTTTAGATGATTAAATCATCTAAAGCGACAGCCCCTTTTTATTCGCCCCCCCGCATAATGTAATCTGTCACTTCGTGACGCGCGGGTTGCGCGGCGAGTAGGTTCCCTACTCGATTATATGCTTTATTCCACTACCGTGACTATATCCGAAAGAATATAGTGGAAGGTGGGATATGAAGTATTCTTGTTTTCCGTATAGCCGTTCTTCAGGTCTATCGTGTCTGACGGGTCGTCGGGATTGACACCGGTATAGTCGCCCTTGAAGACGAAGCTTACATTTCCGCGTTTGAACTGTTCTATGGCTTTATCCATGGCTTCCTGAGTTCCCGGAGCCGCAACCTGCAGATTAAGGTCGTCCATGGCTACCCATCCGTCCTCGAAGCCTGCCGAAGCGTCCGAGCCGTGAACCGTACCTGAGATAACGGACTCGATCCTTCGGTTGGACATAACCGCTTCGACTGCGGAGAGTATATAAGGTTCCCAGCATAGCCTTGCAGTGACTAAGGAGGAGCCGGGGGCAACCTCGAACATACTCTGGTTTAAGCCTACGTAGTATACCGGTACGCCCTTTGAGGAAGCCTCCTCGCAGGCAACGGCTGAAGCAATGGTGTCGGTATGGTGCGAGATGATCACGCAGCCGTCGTCTATCATTTTTTTGACATAGCTTTTTTCCAGTGCATAATTGCTCCAGGTTCCCGTGTAGCTTACACGTATCACTGCCTGCGGGACGACGGAGCGCACACCTAAGATAAATGCGGTGTAGCCCGAAATAACCTCGGAGGTGGGAAATGCGGCTACGAAGCCGACAATGGCCTGATCCTCTTTTATTATTCCATCGGATATGAGCTGTTCGATCTTCATGCCTGCGGCTATCCCGCTCACATATCGTCCCTGATAGGCTTCACCCTTAAACGAATGATAATTCTCGGGTACGGTCTGGTCGCTCATATCCATGTAGGAAGTCTGACAGAACTGGATATCCGGATACTCCGGAGCAAGCTTTCTGATCAGCTCACTGTAGCCGTTGAAGAAGATGATATCGCATCCCTTGTCTGCCATCTCGCGCAAGGGTTCCTCCATATCCTCGTCGAGGACATTGCTGCTGGTGAAGATCTCGACCTGTTCACCGTATTTCTTTTCCACAGCATCCTTGGCAAGCGAGAAGTTGTAGGTATAGGCGGTGCTTTCGTCGTTGTCGTAGACGAAGCCCACCTTTATGTGCTCCTTTCTGCCGGACAGGTTCATAAGCTTAAACAGACCGACAAAGGCGGCAAGTATGACCAGGCAGGAGAGTGCGGTTGTTATGTATACTCGTTTCATTTTTCTTCTCCTTTCCCCGGCTTTTCGGTTGTTTTATCCGAATCATCATCGAGCAGTTTGTTGCTCTCGTTGTTATCCGTTTTATCGTTCTTAAGCTCGGCTTCCTGGATCTTCCTGTCCTCCTCCACGCGTCGCGTAAGCTCAGCCTGAGCCTCGGGATCGGCCGATTTTATCTCTGCACGCTTCTGTGCGTAAATCTGCTCTAAGTTGATGATATTCTTGTCTACAAGCCTGAGAAATGCATCGAGCACATCCGGATCGAACTGTGTGCCTCGTCCGCGTTTCATCTCGGTCATGACATAGTCCGTGTCCATATGATTGCGGTAGACACGGTTTGAGGTCATGGCGTCAAATGCATCGGCTACGGCGATGATGCGACCGTAGAGCGGTATCTCTTCACCTTTTAATCCGTCGGGATATCCACGCCCGTCATAGCGCTCGTGATGATACTTGGTTCCGAGCTCTACATTTTCTATGAGGGTAAAATCCTTAAGGATCTCCGCACCGCGTATAACATGAGATTTCATTTTGGCGAATTCCTCGTCGGTCAGTCTGCCTACCTTGTTCAATACGCTGTCGGGAACGGCTATCTTTCCTATGTCATGCAGCTGGGCGGCCTTTTTCAGGTTCGAGATCTCCTTGTTTCGTTTCCACCAGGAAAAGCAGTTCATTTCCTGTGCGATAAGGGCTGAGTACTCGGCAACACGCATGGAGTGCTGATGAGTTCGGACATCCTTGGCATCGACCGCATTTGCGATAGCCATAACGGTCTCGTTGGCCATATTCAGTTTGATCTGCTGCTGGTTTAAATACCTCTGTACAACCATCCAGGTAAACCAGATGAGGAAGAGGGAGAGAAGCAGTATCATGTAGATCTTAAAGCCTGTCTGCTCGTAGATCTCACCTTCTTTTATCAGGTCGAACTTTCTCTCCTCAAGTACGCTGTTGCCTGCGCTGTCGAATATGGCAAGATGGAAGGTGTATTTGCCTGCGGGCAGATTGACATAGATTATATTGTTCAGGTTGTTCTGCGGGACTATGGTCCACTGGGTGTCATAGCCGTCTAAGATATATCCCACGTTCGGCTCCTGAATAGTGTAGTTTAATATCTCGGGAGAAAGCTCTATACGGTTAACGCCCTGGCCTACGGTGATCTCTCCGGTGCGTGCAGGCGGCTGAAGGACTCCGTCAAGCTTGACGGAGGCAAGCTGCATCCTGTAGGAGCGCACATCACTGTTATACTTGTCAACGTCTATGATATATACGCCCGTATCGCAGGGCAGGAAAAGCTCGTCGCTTCCGTTGAAGTAGTTCCAGGAATTGGCTGTCAGCGAGGTACCGAGTCCTCTTCGCGCATCCAAAAGCTCCCAGACTATTTCGCTTCCGGCCACAAGGTCGTCGCGCTCCACGACGTAGATCCCGGCGCTTGACATAACGAAGAGTGTATCCTCGTCCTTAACCCAGATATCGTAGTTATTATAATACGGAAATTTATCAAGCTCTCGTATGGTGCCGCCGGGCTCTAAGTAGCACAGGCTGTTGCTTGTGACTATGAATACTCCCTCAGACTTGGGATCCTTTATCGTTCGAAGGATAACCTCGCTGCTTAATCCGTCTTCCCTTGTAAGAATGTCTGAAACATATCCGTTTTTAATGACCGCAAGACCGTCACCGTCGGTTCCGGCAAGTATGGTGCCGTCGCTTTGTTCGGTCACGGTAAGTATCATGGAGTTGATCATTCCTTCTTCGTTGCTTATGGTACGGGTTATCTTGTGATCCTTGATAAAGCTTATACCGGTATCGCCGGCAGCCAGTATCGAGCCGTCCGAAAGCCCGGTGACTATTCTTGCACGGTTTCCGAAGCTTCCGTTATCGGCATTGTAGCTCCACGACTTGCCGTCTTTAGCGTATTCGATAAGGCCGTTGCCGTAGGTGCATACCCACAGATGGTCCGAGCTGTCTACATACATACAGCGGATACGCTTTCCCGAAAGCTCGCTTGTAAGCTCATTGGTTATACGGTTATGACATGCCTTGTCTACCACATCAAGTCCCTTGTCGGTACCGATATAGTAGCAGTCCTGCCATGCGACTATGGCATTTACCACGCGTCTCTCCATGCCGATAGAGCCGTAGACATCTTTGAAGGGTGACTTGGCCAGCCTTAAAAGGCCGAGTCTCGAAGAGGTGAACCAGAGGTTGCCCTGGTAGTCGTAAAGCATATTGTCGATGGAGTTGTTGAAATCATTTGTGTTAAGCTTATGATAGCCGTTTGTGTCTATATAGGATACACCGCTGTCGGTGGAGATGAAGAGTGTACCGTCGTCGAGATAGTTAAGGTTGTTTATGCTGCTTACGCCCTCGCAGGTGATGGTATTTAACAGCTTGAAGCTCTCGTCGGATATATCATAGCAGTATATGTGGTTCGTGGTCGAACCTACCATCAGCTTGCCGTCGGGAGCAAATGCGCAGCACTTGAATATCTCCTGATCGTCATTTGAGGAGAGAGTGCTCCTGATGTTTCCTTCCTTCATCAGATAGAGCCTTCCGCCTGAAGCAACAGCCGCGACGTGCCCTGAGTTGTCAGCCGTTATACTGTCCGCATAGTTTACATCCGGCAGGGTATTTGCAACCTTAAGGCCGTTATTCATCATAAGTATCTGCAGGCTGCTGGTGGTTCCCACGTAGTAATATCCGTCGGTGGCATGGATTATGCTGCGCACGGAATTCGACGGAAGACCGCTTGACTGATCGAGTACATTTACCACCTTCTCGCGGATAACTATGGAAAGACCGTTGTCGTTTGTACCGATCCAGAGACGGCCCTCCTCATCCACATAGAGGCAGTTTACGTTTTTGACGGATTCGTAGCTGTCTATCCAGCGGAATTCATTTCCGTTATAGCGGTAAAGGCCTGCGTAGGTGCCTATCCACAGCACGCCGTCATTGGTCTGGGCTATGTCATTTGCCTCACCGCAGGGAAGACCGTTGTTGCTGCTGTATACACTCTGGACGAAATCGTTGTAGTCCGTGGTCTCGGTTTCGGTATCTGACTTAGCCTTAGCTGTGGTCGTAAATGACATGGAAAATGCGATGCACATAAGTATTACGGCAGCTGCGGAGCCTTTTTTAGAGGAACTCTCAACCGCGTCGTTGACCTTAAGCCTGCGGATGAGAACGATGATGTATATAGTGAAAATGGTAAGCATTTTATCGACAAATTCGATAGCAAGCTGACCTAAGATATAGCAAAGGAACGGAGTAAGTCCCTTGTCGACAAGATAATCGATGATGCCGTCGCCCCATTTGTTGCCGGTATAACCGCCTGCAAGCATAAGGTTAAGAGGAACGGATACGATCAAGGCGGCGAACATGGTCATGGAGGCTGCCTTCATAAAGCCAAACAGCTGATCAAACCATTTTTTGTGTGTAGCAACGCCTATGATGATACCGAGCGCGATGCTCGTGATGGAGTATGCGGCAGAAAAGTGGTTGATCGCGCTGTAGGCCAGGTTGCCTGTCAGGCCGACCATGGCACCGCACACCGGACCGCCGACATATGCGCACAGCGCGGTCCCGAAGGAATCTCCCCACAGCGGAAGCTCGAAGTCGACACATATCAGCTTTCCAAACACATTCAGGCATACACACAATACGGTAAACAGAATAATCTTCCAGGTTTTCCATGTTTTCATCGTCATATCCTCCGAAGCGGGGTTCTTCGATCCTTTCAGAAGACAGACGGCAGAGTCACACAAGCAGCAGTGACGCGAAAAGCAGCAGTGTCATTCTGAGCGAAGCGAAGAATCTTATTATTTTATAATAAAGTATATTATTTAACTGTTCATCGAACAATCAGAGTCATTATAGCAAAATACATTTGCAATGTAAAATAGATTTCTTACATATAAATAAGCAGATTAGCCTTATTGTAACTGCAGGCTGAAAATAAGATCAAATATCTGTTTATCGTCAGCAGAAAAAATGATATAATGATACAGGTTTTGAAAACGGAATCATTATACCAAGGAGGAGTAAAAATATGAAAAGAGCAGTAAAGAGGATTGTGGTTTTTATACTTGCGCTTGTTTTGACTGCAGGGATTCTTTCGCAAATCGGAGTCTGTGCGGTAAGTGCCGACGGAGGGCAAGATTCAGGTGTTGAGGAGAATATCATACCTGACAATGCTTCATTTACGTACGAGCATGACCCTATGCAGAATCCGAAGGCAGCCAGGGATATCTTACCCGATGAGAATGCCATCTACGGTTTTGTTCCTAACCCGGAAGGGAAGCTCGCACAGTATGCGGTTCTTGATTTTTCGGATCCGACTGTGGTAGCGGAGATGAGAGCGGATAGAGAAGCTTATCATGAAAGCGTGAAAGAGCTTGAGAACATGGTGATTTCCATGAGGTCAGAGGGAAAGAATATAGAAGAGATAGCAAGAGCGGTGTCCACCAGAAGAAATGAGATCAGGATCGAGTCTTATAAAGATGATCCCGAAGGCTTAGCGATACTCAAGGAAAGAAATCTTAAAGAGTACGGCAATGAGAACGGCGGTACTCCGGAATTCTTCTATGAGAAGTACGGTTCATGGGATGTGGTCGCTGAGAAATCAATGTCGGTTAATATGGGAGCGGATGCGGTTCTTGGACTTTATGACAAGTATTATAATACGTATTTTATCGCTAAGTCACTGAATGACTGCTGTGAGATATCAGCGATAAAGCCGGTGGCCTACACAGGCGACGAGATAAAACCCGAGGTCGTTGTCAGGGATAACGAAAAGGTTTTAACAGAAGGAAAGGATTATACGCTTTCTTTCAGCGACAATATCGAAGCGGGAAAGGCTACGGTCACAGTCGTCGGAAACGGTGATTACGAAGGAACTTTGAGTACTGCATTTGATATCAAAAAAGCAAAGCTGAAGTACAGGGCTTATGTACAGAAAAAGCAGTGGATGAACTGGGTAACAGCTTCTATGTCGGGAACGGATGCTTCGGGTATGGCGGGAACCACGGACGAACTTAGGATGGAGACAATCCAGCTCAGATTAAGCGGAGTGGACGGAAACATAAGGTACAGAGCTTATGTTCAGAAGAAGGGCTGGACGCAGTGGGCCGAAACAGGGAATCCCGTTGGTGAAAAGGCTTACGCGGGAACCAAGGGACAGTCCAGGAGAGTTGAGATGATCCAGATTCAGTCCAAGGGCGAGGTGGCAGAGCTCTATGATATATATTACAGAGCCTACGCGGAGAAATACGGATGGCTTGGATGGGCAAAGAACGGCGGGAAGGCCGGCACAGCCGGATATGCTTACAAGCTTGAAGCCTTCCAGATAAATCTCCTTAAGAAGGGAGAAGAGATGACTGCCGAGTCACAGAATGCAAAGAGTTTTTACTCTAAATAACAGGCTTGAAGAGAAAATGCGGGGCTGTATAAGCTCTGCATTTTTTCTTGACTTTTGTGTGAATAAGTGTAAAATCTACTTCGTGTGCAAAGAGGTTTATATGAGAGTTTATTTTCAAGAGAATTAAGGAGAATTACCAATTATGGATTTTTCAGTATTTGAGCAGCATGAGTCTTCGGTTCGTTCATATTGCAGGAAGTTTCCGGCTGAGTTTAAAAGCTCTAAGGGTGCGATAATAAAGGACACAGAGGGCAAGGAATATATAGATTTTTTCTGTGGTGCGGGCGCGCTTAACTACGGTCACAACCCGGACGAGATCAAGAAGAAGCTGATAGAGTACATAGAGCGTGACGGTATACTTCACGCCCTTGATATGTACACCGAGGCGAAGGAGAATTTTATATCCAAGTTCCATAAGGATATCTTAGAGCCAAGAGGCCTGGGTGATTACAAGATCATGTTCCCGGGCCCGACCGGAACAAATGCGGTAGAGGCTGCTTTAAAGCTTGCGAGAAAGGTTAAGAAGAGAAATACGGTTGTAGGCCTTATGGGCGCCTTCCATGGCATGACCTTGGGAGCACTTGCTCTTACCTGCGACAAAGAGTCAAGACTCGGTGCGGGCGTTATGCTCAATGATGTGCTTCACATTCCCGCGCCGTATATGTTTCCCGAGCTTGATACGGTAAAGTACCTGGAGACACTTATCACGGACGATCACTCGGGTACTCCGAAGCCGGCAGCGGTTATCCTGGAGACAACCCAGGCAGAGGGCGGTATAGAGGTATTTTCCGTTGAGTATCTTAAGGCTATGAGAGAGCTCTGTGACAAGTATGACATGCTTCTTATAATAGATGATATACAGATCGGCTGTGGCAGGACAGGTACCTTCTTCTCATTCGAGAGAGCGGGCATAAAGCCGGATATCTTCGTGCTTTCGAAGTCTATCGGAGGCTGCGGACTTCCGATGTCACTTACGATCTACAAGCCAGAGCTTGATATCTGGTCACCGGGCGAGCACAACGGAACCTTTAGAGGTAACCAGCTTGCTTTTGTGGCTGCGACGGCGGCTGTTGATATGTACAACGGCATGAAGCTTGACGAGAAGGTCAAGGCGGGAGAGAAGATCATAGCTGATTTCCTCGACAAAGAGATCAAGACTTTAGACAGCAGGATCAATACCCGCGGTATCGGATATATCTGGGGAATCGATTTCTCGGCATTCGGTGAGGACTTCACCAAGAAGGTTATACATGAGTGCTTCGACAGAGGACTCATCGCCGAGTCTGCGGGCAGAAAGAATGCGGTACTTAAGCTTATGCCTGCACTTATCACGGACGATGAGACACTGAAAAAAGGCCTTGGTATAGTCAAAGAATCCATAAAGGCAGTACTTGCAATATAATCAAATGTGAAAATGATCGGGCGTGGGAGACTGCGCCCGATTATAGGTATTATACTGAAGGAGGACAAATATGGGAAAGATCAAGTATATTTTCAAGGTGATATTCGGAGGCAGCTTTAAGAGGTTCGCTGAGGTAATAAACAGGGTTCACGAGAAATGTGGACAGAACAAGGTCTATACATTTTTCGATATGATATGGTGCTTCTTAAGATATGGCGCCGGAGTTCATGATTATCTGATCTTCGGTTTCTATAATATGAACGGACGTCAGAGAGATACATATATGACGAGAGTCAGAAACAAGCGTCTTATCGAGATGGTAAATGATGAGTCTTATGCTCACATCTTCGACAACAAGGACGAGTTCAACAAGAAGTTTAAGGATTTCCTCGGCAGGGATTTCCTGTGCGTAAGGGAGATGACCAAGGAAGAGTTCACGGAGTTCATGAAGAACAAGGAAGTGATCTTCGCTAAGCCCTCATCGAGTGAGAGCGGAAAGGGCATCGAGCGCCTGGTCAAGTCTGACTTCGACAGTGTGGATGCTATGTATGATTACATAATCAACCCCAAGAAGAACTTCGGAGTAATAGAGCAGGAGATAAAGCAGCATCACGATCTGAATGTGCTTTATCCGCATGCCATCAACTCTTATCGTATAGTAACTATCGTTACCGACGGCGTAGCACACTGCGTATATGCTACCGCAAAAGCCGGCAGTGACGGCAAGTTCGTGGACAATATGGAGAACAGCGGCATAGCCTGCCCGATCGATCCAAAGACCGGTAAGATAGCCGGCTGCGCACATACCTCGGCTCTTATCAACTACGATACCCATCCATACACGGGAGTTACCCTTGTCGGTTTCCAGCTTCCCTATGTTAAGGAGGCAGTAAGGCTCTGTAAGAAGGCGGCTCTTGTCGTTCCCGAGGTTGCATACATCGGCTGGGACTGTGCGGTTACCGAGGACGGCCCCGTCATAATCGAGGGCAACAACTATCCAGGCTACGACTTCTGGCAGCTTCCCGAGCACACACCCGAAAAGCGTGGCTTGTATCCATATTTTAAGAAAAGAGTTAAGGGTTTTAAGTAAAACACAGGCTAAAATGACGCGGCTTGCCTTATAGCATATATCAGAAAAAAGCGACCAATTTTCTAAATCAGCGCACTCCTACTCGTGCAATTCGCACGAAATCGAGAACTCGCTTCGCATGATAAAGCGTATGCGAAGCTCAAACACACGATTTCTGAGCGAATTGCTAACGATCCGTCGTTGCTGATTTGACGAAAATTGCGCTAATCATTTCTGATACATGCTATATGGCAAGCCGCTGTTTGTTTGCTGTCGGAGAAAAAACTATATTAAGTTCCGGGATATATCATAGCAGTATTTCGGTTGTTTCCGGGGCATGTTATTTCATCAAGCCGGTTGCTGTCAAGTCGGTTGCTGCCAAGCCGGTTGCCGGGGGATTTATAACACCGTATCAGTCTTTCGCTCGCTCACTGGCAGCATA
>ONVB01000360.1 GCA_900321145.1 uncultured Eubacteriales bacterium
GCTTTAAAGCCGAGCTTATGGCCGAGAAGACCGAGGAAGCAAAAGGCAGGCTTGAAAACTTAGATGAGTTAAGAAACAAGATCGTCTCGTATGAGGAGTCTTCCGAGAATCCGAGCTTAAGTGAGCTTTTGGAGGATGTCGCCCTGGTTTCGGGGACCGATGACGAGGATGAAGGCACCAAGACGGAGAAGATAACCCTGATGACGCTTCACAGCGCAAAAGGTCTTGAATTCCCTTATGTCTTTATAACGGGCATGGAGGAGAGGCTGTTCCCGAGCGGTATGGCTATGGATTCGGATGATCCCGATGCCGTAGAGGAAGAAAGAAGATTATGCTATGTAGGCATAACAAGAGCTATGAAGAAGCTGTATCTGACCAGTGCTTCACAGCGTATGATACACGGTAATACGAACTATAATAAAGAATCATGCTTTATAAAGGAGATACCGGAGGAACTTATGGATAGGGAAGAGACAGGAGCCGCTGGCTCCGGTGAAAAGCAGTACAGCAACGAGAAACACGGCTTTGCGGATTACGGTTACGGACGTCCGAAGATGTTAGCAGGAGATTACAGTAAGAACAATCCGTATACAAAGGCTGCCGATGCGGCAAATCCGGGCTTTGGAAAAGCATTTCCCATGGACGGAGATACGGGCTATGAGGTAGGAGATACCGTAAAGCACATCAAGTTCGGCAAGGGCGTGGTCAAGTCGATCGTTCCCGCAGGCTCTGATAAGGAGGTTACGGTTGACTTTGAAAGAGTAGGGGAGAAGACTCTGTTTGCTTCGCTCGTAAAATTGAAAAAACTGTAAAAAAGATGATTTTCGGGTGGAAATGAGACTGTGCTTGTGTTATAATATGCGCAGTTGGGTTAAAGGCCTATAATACTAATAATATGAAAGGAAGAAATGCCATGAAGAAGATTGATGAAGTAAAGGTTGTTAAGGAAGACGAGTGCGTATCAAGCGCAAAGAACGCGTTTTTATCAGTAGCACTTATAGTTGGTATCATTACCATAATCGCAGGTATCTGCATAGCTGTTTATAAGTATCTTACTCCTGATTATCTTGACGATTTTGATGATTATGATGATGATTTTGATGACAGCTTCTTTGATGATGACGATGATGATATCGATGAGGCTAAGGAAGAGGAGTAATCCGGTTATAGTATCATAAAAGAATGGGGCGCCATATGGCGCCCTATTGTTTTTTAAGGGGATAGACAAAATGACGAATAGATTAGACAGTATAAGGCAGCTGCTGAAAAAGCTGAAGATGGATGCGGTGCTTGTTACCGACGGTTACAATATGCACCATATAAGCTCATACTCAGGACATGAGGGCGTTCTTCTCATCACCGGGGATAAGGCGTATCTTATCACTGACTCACGCTATACCGAGGCAGCCGGCAAGGAAGCACCTGACTTTGAGGTGTTTGATATAAAAGGAAAGAGGTATCCCGAGTATATCGACGAACTTCTTAAGAAGGGCACTTCGGGGAAAGTATCGGGCAGAAAGCTTAAATTGGGCTTCGAGGATAAATCCATATCCTACGAGGCCTACAGGAAATATGCCTCAGAGCTTGAAGGTACGGCGGAGCTTGTTGAACTCGGCATGGCTCTCACCGACTTAAGAAAGGTCAAGACGGAGTCAGAGCTTTCATGCCTGGCGAAGGCGGAAAGTATAGGTGATGATGCGTTTGCACATATCACGGAATATCTCAAGGACAACATTAAGAACAAGATCACGGAGACGGATGTGGCCTTAGAGCTTGAAGTATATATGAGAAAGCATGGCGCGAGCGGGTTAAGCTTTGATACCATAACGGCTTCGGGAGTCAACTCATCCATGCCCCACGCGGTACCTACCGGTAAGGTCATAGAAAAGGGAGATTTCCTTACTATGGATTTTGGTTGCGTGTATAAGGGCTACTGTTCGGATATGACAAGGACTGTGTTCATAGGCGGGGAGTCTGACATATCCGATGAGCAGCGCAGGGTGTATGAGACGGTATATAAGGCTCAGACCGAAAGCTTAAAGCTTATAAAGCCGGGAGCAAAGTGCAGCGATGTGGACAGATGTGCGAGAGATATCATAGCCGATGCGGGCTATGGGGACTTCTTCGGTCACGGACTCGGACACGGAGTAGGACTATACATACACGAGGAACCGCGCTTTTCGCCAAAGTGCGAAGAGGAACTGGTGCCCGGAGTCGTGATCACCTGTGAGCCGGGGATATATCTCCCCGGGAGGTTCGGCGTGCGTATAGAGGATATGGTTGCCGTGACTGAGAACGGGTATGTGAATCTGGCACATTCAGATAAGCAGCTTATCTTTGTTTGAAAGAAATATAATCTGTTTTTTTTCGCGGGAATATGGTAAAATAAAACAGCCGTTTCGGTTTACTGAAGATAATGTAAGTGGAGAGAGCAATATGGGGATTTTAAAAACGATAAATGGCATATCCGTATATCTGTTTTATATCAGTTTCACAATCATTTTTTACATATCATTGAAGAAGTGCTTCTTAAGGGAAGGCGAAAGTAAGGTCAAACTGTTCTTTTGGTCGCTGCTCACTAATCCGTTCGTTGTATTTCTGTTGGCGGTCATTATCTCGCTTATAGTAATTGTCATATATACAGTGTGTAATGGGAATGCGTCAGGCTTGGGTAACAACGACACAGATTCTGCTTTCTGGAGAAACGAATTATTATATAGTAATGTGGCTGTTTTTATCGCCAGCATATTGTTTACATTTTTGATGATCCTGTTTTCGTATCTGATGGGAAAAGCTTTAAAAGCATATAACAAATCGCTGGTTATGTTCGTATACCTGACTTTCTCGGTGATCAGTTGCATGTATGACGATCGCAGTTCCTTTGCTTCCGAAAACGATAACGCATTAAGCGGAATCCTCTTTGATGTGAACAATATTTTGTATCTTATAGTCGTTTGGGTTGTGTATTTCTTTATAATAAGGGCGTTATCCGAACTGTCTGACAGAAAGCGCAGGATAAACAGCAGGCTTTTCATCGTTCCGCCGACGGCATTTATGATAGGCTATGCTTCCTTGGATTTTGGTATATATATTTCCTTTAGCAAGGATGCGAATAGCGTATTTCAGCTACTGTCTTTGATGATCCTTGTTTTGTTCATATGGGCGTTCCACATTATCATCAGGAACATCAAAGCTACCGATGATGCGCTTGAGGCAAAGGATGAGGTCAGAGTGCTTTCGGTAGAGATAATGGAGGCTCTTGCGAACACGATAGATGCTAAGGATAAGTACACGAACGGTCATTCGCTCCGTGTTGCTCAGTACTCACGAATGATTGCGGAGAAAATGGGACTATCAGCTGAAATGTGTGAAAATATATATTATATGGGACTTCTTCATGATATAGGGAAGATTGGTGTTCCAAACGAGATAATAAACAAGCCCTCCAAGCTTACGGACTCCGAATACGATATCATAAAGACACACCCGGTGACAGGTTATAATATACTGTCGAAGATTGAGAGCAGACCGAATCTGGCTTTGGGTGCCCGCTGGCATCATGAGCGTTATGACGGAAAGGGTTATCCTGACGGGAAGGCGGGAGAAGAGATCTGTCTTGAGGCAAGGATCATCGCGGTTGCGGATAGCTATGATGCTATGACGTCGAACCGCAGTTACAGGAAGTATATGCCTCGGGACGTTGTCAGAGGAGAGATTGAAAAGAATATCGGTACCCAGTTCGATCCCGAGGCGGCAAGGTGCATGCTGCAGATCATAGATGAGGATAAGGAATATACGCTTCATGAGGTTGCTGAAAACAAAGGGGATTTAAATCTGCAGAGCGATACGGTACAAGGTGCGGAAGGGTAAAAAACAAATGATACGGAGGAGAAAAGAATGCCATTAAGTGAAGAGCAGAAAAAAGAACTGAAAAAAATGAATTCGGCTTCATTTGTGTACGGGGCTTCAAAGATGGAAGATGAGGAACTTGATTCGCTTTCGGCGGCACCGGAAGCGGTTATGCAGGAGGAAAATGCAGAGCAGCTTCGGAGCGAAAAACTCATTGAGATGATGCTTGTGGATACGGAAAGTGCGGAGAAGCTGAAAGAGGCATTCCCCGACCTTTACGAGAAGGCACGTGCAAAAGAAGCAAACCTTAACAGACAAGCTGAGGTAAGCGGTATGGATAAGGTAAAGCATGACTTCTTCGGAAGCAAGAGAAAGGCGGCAAAGGCTTCTCTTGCGGATCTCAAATCCAAAAGGGATGTTTTGGAAAACAAGAAGGCTTTTGACCGTGCAGGCGCTTCGGCAACGGAGGCATTGCAGACAAGAAGGCAGGAGTTGGAACGTAAGAAGGCTGAGCTGGCCGCAAATGTTGACAGGGAGGATCCGAAGTATCAATTAAGGCTGTATCATATAGACATGGCGATGGACAGGATTGATGCCGAACTTGGCGGTACCGCGACATATGCTAAAAGCTCTATTATGACAATCGATGCCTTGACGAAGACAACCGATTCTTTTATAGAGGGACAGGCTCGTCAGGGGGAGTTTATCTCCGGCTCTTATGTCGTTAACAGGAACGGTAATTACATTCCGTATCAGGCGAACGGACGATACCGTGATATGTGTTATTTTACCACAGCGTTGAAGAGTGAGGATCAGGCGAAGCTTGATGATATGATAGAGTGTGCCGATGCTGTATATGTAATGCAGACCGGTTGCCATTCGGATGCAGGGTACTCTGAGGTTGACGGCAAGATGACTCAGGAAAAGGCATCGGTGGAAGATCAGTATGCTGCATTCAACAAGATCAACGACTATGCATTGATGACTTATAGGGAAATGAAAGACTTTGAGACGGATCATCCAAAGCTTTTTACCGATAATCCTGATCCTAAAGAGGTGTTGGAGGATTTTGAAGAGCTTAATGCGCTGTTCAGAAAAGCACAGTGTTCCAACATAATTACGAACAACACAGTTCTGAAATCCGATTTTTTCAAGAAGACACTTCGATTGAGTGCTAAAACGGATTTTATCAATATGACGAGATATATATCGTCAATGTCCGTTTTTACACTTAGGATTGTTGAATGGATAATGGGTTATGCAAGATTTATGCAAGGCACCGGTCCTGATCCGGGAGCATTTAACCCGGAGCTGACGCTTAAGGCACATTATGATAAATGGAAACCGCAGGATTAAGGAGAAAACAGATGGAGGAACGCATTTTTGTACTTGATAAAGAAACTTTCGGGATATTCTCGGAGTTGTATACCGGACTTCTCGATCCTGCTTCTCTGTTAAGTGACGGAAGGATCGCCCTGGGAGTTATATATGAAGAACAGCCGGTAGGGCTTCTTATTGCCACTGTTTCCGATGAGGCGGCATGGCTGGACTGGCTTTATGTTAAAGAGGATTACAGAAACAACGGTTTTGGCTCGAGTGTTTTGTATCATTTCCTGGATAATATCGTTAAGCATACTGCTTGTGAAGAGGTAAAAACAGCCTGTTCGGACAGGGCTGTAAGAAGATTTTTTTCGGGGTGTGGTTTTAGCTTTGACAGGTTCAAGACCAGTGCTAAATATGAGACGGATATCAGCGGGATCAAGGATATGGGCGAATCGGTTGAAGATCCGTGCATCATACCGGTATCTTCACTTACCCGCAAGCGTCTGAACATCCTGGAACAGACATTTACGGAAAGCTCTGAGCTTCAGGTAGGTATAAAGCTTCCTATTGTGCCGGAGGGTTACTATCCGGGTTCCGCGGTTTATTTTTCGGAAGATAAGCCTGAAGCGGCATTGTTTCTTAAGGAAGATGAAAAGGGCGTGAGTATAGCTTATGCTTTCGTAGCGCCGGGATGTCCCAAAAGCCTGGTTAAGCTGATGGCCTATGCAAAAGAGAAGATTATCGAGCAGAAGGGCGAGTCTGTTATCTTATCCGCAATCGCTCTTAACACTTCTTCGAAAAAGCTCGTGGAAAAGGTATTTCCGAACGCTGAGAAGACTATTTGTTATACCGGCACGATGGACCTTTTCCCTATGCGAATGGCAACGATATAGGGATCGGGCGAAGGGGCGGATTTCGGAAAACCATGCAGTATTTGCACTGCGCAATAAAATGCTTGCAAAAAAGGCCGAGATATATTAGAATGTCTCTATCTTTGTAAAGATTTAGGAAAGTTTTAAGGAGGAAAACAATGATTTCAGCAGGCGAATTCAGGAACGGTGTTACCATAGAGTATGAGGGTAATATATACCAGATCATCGAGTTCCAGCATGTTAAGCCGGGTAAGGGCGCAGCATTCGTAAGAACAAAGTTAAAGAATATCAAGAGTGGTGGTGTTGTGGAGAAGACCTTCAGACCTACCGAGAAGTGTGAGACAGCTCACATAGACAGGAAGGATATGCAGTATCTCTACAATGACGGTGAGTTATATAACTTCATGGACAATGAGACTTATGAGCAGATCGCGCTCAACAAGGATGTTGTAGGAGATTCCTTAAAGTTCGTTAAGGAGAACGAGAACTGTAAGATAGCTTCCTACAAGGGACAGGTATTCTCGGTTGAGCCTCCTCTCTTCGTAGAGCTTCTTATAACAGAGTGTGAGCCGGGTGTAAAGGGTGATACGGCAACAGGTGCTACAAAGCCTTGTACTGTAGAAACAGGTGCTACCTTGAACGTTCCCCTCTTTGTAAACCAGGGCGATACGATAAAGATCGATACACGTACCGGTGAGTACTTATCAAGAGTATAATAATAGGATTTATGCTAAAGTGTAGGAGGGGGGAACCCCTCCTACTTGATTATATCGAGGGGGTTACGCAGTATGGATAAGGAGAACATAGGAACCATTAAGATAGCCGACGATGTGGTCAGCACCATAGCAGGTATTGCGGCGACCGAGGTTGACGGTGTATCGAGGCTTGCGGGCGGGATAACCAAGGATGATGTAGCCAAGACCTCCAAGCGCACTCTGTCCAAGGGTGTCAGTGCGGTTATCAGTCACGGAGACGTAACAGTCGACCTGTCTTATGAGCTTTCCTTTGGTTTCAGCGTAAAGAAGGTGTCTGAGGATGTTCAGAACAAGGTAAAGCAGGCTATAGAGACCATGACAGGTCTGCATGTATCCAGGGTAAATGTAGTAGTTTCGGGAATATCGGCTGATAGGAATTAGGATTATGACGAAGAGAAAAGAACGTGAAAATGTATTTCGTATGCTTTTCAAGGCAGGTTTTGTGCCGCCGGAAGAGATGGCGGAAAGTGTGGATATAAGTCTTGAGAGCATGCGTGAGGAGCCTGACGAAGAGGAGTTCCTCTTCCTTCATGACAGCGAACCCTTAGATGAAGCTGAGGAAGCAAGGATCAGGGCAAAGGTCGGTGCTGTTGTTGCGATGCTCGATGAGATCGACGCCAAGATAGACAGGGCGGCTACGGGCTGGAGCGTAGACAGGATAGGCAAGGCTGAGCTTGCCATATTGCGCCTTGCGGTATACGAGATGTACCATGACGATGAGGTGCCTTTTAAGGTGGCCATCAATGAAGCGATTGAGCTTTCGAAGATCTATTGCGGTGATGAGGCTCGCTCCTTTGTCAACGGAATACTCGGTAAGATCGGGAAATTAAAGGATAATTTGGATTGAAAGTATATACCGTAGGACAGATAAATCAATATATTAAGAATATCATTTCGCAGGACTATCTCTTAAAGAAGCTCGTCATAAAGGGCGAGCTTTCAAATGTCAAGTATCACAGCCAGGGACATATCTATTTTTCGTTAAAGGATGAGACCGGTTCTATCTCCGCGGTTATGTTCAAAGGGAATACCGGCAGCCTTAAATTCAAGCTTGAAAACGGAAAATCGGTTTTTGTCTCGGGTTATGTGGATGTGTACGAAAGAGACGGCAAGTACCAGCTCTATGCCAGAGAGATCATCGAAGAGGGCGTGGGCGACCTGCAGAAGAGATTTGAGGAGCTTAAGCTAAAGCTCAACGAGGAGGGACTGTTCGATCCCGAGCACAGGAAGAAGATTCCTCCGTATCCGAAGAATATAGGAGTGGTAAGTGCCAGTACCGGCGCTGCCATTCAGGATATAATAAATGTATCGCGCAGGCGGAACCCTTACGTGCAGCTTATCCTATGCCCTGCGAAGGTTCAGGGCGAGGGCTCGGCGGAAAGCGTGGCAAGAGGTATAAAGCGCTTGGACGAAATGGGACTCGACCTTATCATAGTTGCAAGAGGCGGAGGATCGATGGAGGACCTGTGGTCCTTCAATGAGGAGATAGTCGTAAGGGCCATATATGACGCGAAGACGCCCATCATAACGGGTATAGGTCATGAGATAGACATCACCCTCTCGGACTACGCAGCGGATCTGAGGGCTTCTACTCCGTCGCAGGCAGCGGAATACGCGGTCTTTGATGTGATGACAGAGGTTAATATGCTCAGGGCAAAGAGACTCAGGCTTGCCCAGGCCATGGAGCTTAAGCTGAAGTCGGTGAGGCTGAAGCTTATGAACAAGGCAGGGGTCATAGAGGCTTTAAGTCCAGAGAGACGTCTGAGAAACCGGCAGCAGGAGCTTGCGGCTTATTACGACAGGATGAAGCATGCCGTAGAGAGAAGATATGACAGATATAAGCATAAGCTCGATGTATATACAGCCAAGATAGATGCTTTAAGACCGAGCGCAAAGCTGGTAGGCGGCTTCGGCTATGTCGAGATCGGCGGTGAGGCACTGACCGATATAGATAAGGTCAAAAAGGGCGATGAGCTTCAGGTGACCGTAAAGGACGGAAGCGTGAAGGCGATTGTAAGCGAGGTAAAAAGGGGTATATAAATGAACGAGAATATAACAATAGAAGAATTGGATGACGAGAAACAGGAGATAGTCATAGAGGATGTCATGAAGCGCCTGGATGAAATATGTGCCGGGCTTGAGAGTGAGCAGACTTCGCTTAAGGAGTCCATGGCGCTTTACGCGGAAGGCGTGAAGCTTGCGGCTCTTGCGAGGGAAAACCTCGAGGGTATCGAAAAGGAGATAAAGATACTAAATGAGATATGATGTAAGTCAGATCGAAGAGATGATATATCCCTTTCTTCCGAAGGAGGATGAGGAGTTCGGGATATCAGCGATACAGGCGGCAAATTATGGTTTCAAGGCAGGAGGCAAGAGACTTCGCCCCATGATGATGCGCCTGGTATTTGATATGCTCTATAACAAGCCTGCGGTGACAAAATCGGATGAATATGTTATAAGAGCATTTATGGCGGCCTTGGAGATGATACATACGCATTCTTTGATACATGATGACCTCCCCGCGCTTGATAACGATGAGCTTAGAAGAGGGCTTCCCACGGTTCATGCAAAGTACGGCGAGGCAATGGGAGTGCTCGCGGGAGATATCCTTTTAAACCACGCCTATGAAACGGTTGCGGAAGCCATGCTTGAAAAACCGGGAGATGTCTGTCTTACAGAAGCCTTCAGAAGGCTGGCTGTCAACTCCGGTGCAAGCGGTATGCTTGGCGGTCAGTCGCTTGATGTGGAGAAGACCGGCTGTCCTCTCGAAGCTCATGAGCTTGCGTTCATATATGAGAACAAGACTGCGGCCCTTATCGAATGCGCATTGATGTGCGGTGCGATACTTGCCGGAGCCTCCCGGGAGACTGTAGCCGGGCTCGAGAAAGCGGGCAGCAATATCGGCATTGCCTTTCAGATACGCGACGATATCCTGGATATAGCGGGCGACGAAGCTAAGCTCGGCAAGCCCGTGAATTCAGACAACGAAAATGATAAATATACCTACGTCCGGATTCACGGAAAAGAGGAATCGGAAGCACGGGTAAAGCAGCTGACGGATGAGGCGGTGGAGCTGATAGAATCCATAGATGCTGTCGACAAAGAGGCGGCGGATGATCTCATACATTTGTTCCGTTCCCTGACGGACAGAGACCGGTAGCATATATGACCGGAAGACTTAGCCGGTGACAAATAAGTGAGGCACAGGTAAATTGAGCTATTTAGAACAGATAAAAAAACCAAATGACATAAAGAAACTCTCCAAGCCGGAGGTTAAGGAGCTGACACGAGAGATCCGCGAATTTCTGATCTCCTCGATCAGCGAGACAGGCGGACATCTGGCCTCCAACTTAGGCTCGGTAGAGCTGACCATAGCTCTTCATCTCGTGATGAACTTTCCCGAGGACAAGCTTATATTTGATGTGGGGCACCAGTGCTATACGCATAAGATACTGACAGGCAGAGCCGGTGAGTTCTCCGGACTCCGCAGGAAAAACGGGATAAGCGGATTCCCCAAGAGATCGGAGAGCGACTGCGATCCCTTCAATACCGGTCACAGCTCTACAAGCATATCGGCCGCTATGGGCTATGCGGTTGCCAGAGACTTGAGAGGCGGCGACGAGAAGATCGCCTGTGTTATAGGAGACGGATCCCTGACGGGCGGCATGGTCTATGAAGCCATAAACTGTCTTGCCCAGGAGAAAACTCCGATGGTCATCATATTGAACGATAACGAGATGTCCATAGACAGAAATGTGGGCGGTATATCAAAATATCTTACGAGCATACGTGTGGGCTCTGCATATAACGATCTTAAGAACGGAGTCGAGGCTACGCTTCTTGCCACAAGAACCGGCGAGAAGGTGGCGAAGACCATCAAGCGCTCCAAAGATTCGATCAAGAACCTTTTTGTACCCGGAAGCTTCTTTGAGGAACTCGGTATCACATATATCGGCCCCATAGACGGGCATGACATCTACGGCATGGTGAACACTATCAGCAGTGCCTTCAGGCTGAACAAGCCTATAGTGATCCATGTCAAGACAGTCAAGGGCAAGGGCTTTCGCCCTGCGCGAAAGCATCCGGATTATTTCCATGGGGTTGAACCCTTTGACAGGAAGACCGGCAAACCCTTACAACCAAAGGAGAGAAAAACATATACGGATATATTCTCCAGACATATGGTCACCTTGGGAGAGAAACACGATGATTTGGTCGCTATAACAGCGGCTATGGCCAAGGGCACTGGGCTGACACGGTTCTGTGACGCATTTCCCGACAGATTCTTTGATGTGGGTATAGCCGAGCAGCATGCCGTTACATTTGCGGCGGGACTTGCGTGCTCGGGGATCATCCCCGTGGTTGCCGTCTACTCATCGTTTCTGCAGAGAGCATATGATCAGATACTGCACGATGTATGCCTTCAGAACCTAAAGGTTATATTTGCGGTGGACAGAAGCGGGCTTGTTGGAGCGGACGGAGATACGCATCAGGGAATATACGGAGTCTCTTATTTAAGACAGATGCCGGGGCTTACCATACTTGCACCGAAGGACAGGTACGAGCTTATGGCCATGATGGACTACGCCGCAGAGTTGGGCGGACCTTCCGCAATCCTGTACCCGCGAGGAGGCGCGGCAAAGTGCTACGGTGAAAATCCGATTCCTTTGGAGTACGGCAGAAACGAGATCATGTATAAAAGCTCTCTTCCGCGTGAAAAGAGCGTGGCTGTTTACTGCGTGGGACATATGACAGAGGAGGGTGTAAAGCTGAAAAATCTCCTTGAAGAAAAGGGATTGGGAGTAACTCTGATCAATGCAAGATTCATAAATACGGTTGATGAGGGTTGCGTGGAGTATGCGGCCTTTGACCACGCTGTTGTGGCTACTCTGGAGGAAAGCGTGTCTGCAGGTTCTTATTCGGAGCTTTTAGGCGGGAAGCTTCTTGATGCGGGCTACAAGGGAGACTTTGTGCCGGGAACCATAGAGAACGGCATAGTTGCCCAGGCCACGGTTGCAGAGCAGAGAAAGACGCTTAAGATAGATGCGCAAAGCATGTATGAGAGGATAATATCGCATGTCGGCGAGTGATAATAAAACAACAAAAAAGAGATTGGATATACTTCTTACGGAAAGAGGGCTTGCTTCTTCAAGAGAAAAGGCGAAGGCGATAATCATGTCGGGAATAGTATTTGTCGACGGGGAAAGAGAAGACAAGGCCGGCAGTACATTTCCGGAGGAGGCAAAGATAGAGGTAAAGGGCAGTACGAACCCTTATGTGAGCAGGGGAGGACTGAAGCTTGCGAAGGCCATGGAATCCTTCGGGATCAAGCTTGATAATCTTGTGTGCATGGATGTGGGTGCTTCGACGGGTGGCTTCACCGACTGCATGCTCAAGAACGGCGCTGTGAAAGTATACTCGGTGGATGTCGGCCACGGGCAGCTCGACTGGGGACTTAGGAACGATGAGCGTGTTGTGGTCATGGAGAAGACCAACATAAGATATGTGACGCCCGATGACATAGACGACAGGCTGGATTTTGCCTCTATAGATGTGTCATTTATCTCGCTTGAGAAGGTTCTCCCACCCGTAAGGGAGCTTTTGAAGGACGACGGTGAGGTTGTTTGCCTTATCAAACCGCAGTTTGAGGCGGGACCTGACAAAGTCGGTAAAAAGGGTGTTGTCAGAGATAAGAAGGTGCATGAAGAGGTAGTAGAGCATATAATAGGTTTCGCAGGAGAAAACGGATTTACCGCACTTGCGCTTGATTACTCTCCGGTAAAGGGACCGGAGGGCAACATAGAGTATCTGTTGTACTTAAGAAAGTGCGACGGCACTGTCGCGGGTGAACCCGGCAGGACGGATGCCCACGCGGTGGTAGAAGCATCGCATAAGGAACTGGATGTGTAGGATGATCGATGATCGGGAATGATATATGAAGGATTTTCTGATAATTGCGAACGATGACAGGGATATAGATCTGTCCGTGAGCAGGAGGCTCATAAAGTATATAGAAGAAAAGGGCGGGACCGCAAGGCTTGCGAGCGATATGGTAAGCCATTATGAGAACGGTGTGATAAAGGAAGAGCTGATACGCGGCGCGGAGTGCTGTATAGTGCTCGGCGGCGACGGAACCATGCTTCATGCGGCACAGGGCATAGGCGGCCGCGATATACCGCTCATGGGAATAAACCTGGGAACCTTGGGCTTCCTTACGGAGGTTGAAAGGTCACACGCTGAGGAGGCGGTCGACAGGCTGCTTTCCGACGATATAAGGATAGAAGAGAGAATGATGATAAAGGGCTCATCCGACGGTTTTGCCGAAGGGAACACCTACCATGTCTTAAATGATGTGGTCATCACCAGAGCAGGCTTCTCGCGCATAATCGCGCTTAAGATATATGTAAATGATCAGCTGCTTGACACTTACAGGGCGGACGGAGTCATCATATCCACGCCTACGGGTTCCACCGGCTACAACCTCTCCGCCGGCGGCCCGATAGTAAGTCCGAGCACAAGGGCGATCATTGTCACGCCTATTTCACCGCACAAGCTCTCGGCCAAGAGCATAGTCTTCGATGCGGGTGACAGAATAAGGGTATGCATAGAAAAAGGGAGCAGGACGCAGGACACCGAAGCCATAGTTACCTATGACGGTGAAGAAAATATAGGGCTTTCTTACGGTGATGAGATAGAGGTCGTATGCTCCGAGAGAAGTATAAAGCTTGTCCGGATCCATGACACGAATTTCTACAGCGTGTTAAGGGATAAGATAGGCGGATGATTTTCGGGAAGAAAGGGATAGATAAGGAGATAAAATGCTTCAAAATATCCATATTAAGAATATTGCACTTATAGACGAGATAGACATAGACTTTGCCGGAGGTCTGAACATCCTTACGGGTGAGACGGGAGCCGGAAAGTCGATAATCATAGGGGCCATAGGAATAGCTTTGGGAGGCAGGTTCTCCGACGAACTCTTACGAGACAAGTCAAAGGACGGACTCCTTGAGCTTACATTTTCCGTTGACAACAATAAGGTTAAAGACGATCTTGACGAACTCGGAGTAACACCGGATGAGGAGGGAAAGCTTCTCATACAGAGAAAGCTTGCCGCAAGCGGAAGAACGGTCAACCGTATCAACGGTGAGACGGTAAATGTATCGGTGCTTAAACATGTGTCGTCACAGCTTATCAATCTGCACGCCCAGCACGAGCAGCAGACTCTGCTTAAGCCGGCTGAACACTTAAGGCTTTTGGATGCCTTCGGTGAGGAGAAGATAAGCGGACTTAAGGAAAAGGTCGCTAAGATATACAGGGAGTATGACAGTATAAGGAAAGAGCTTGGATCATCCGGGATGGATGAGGGTGAGAGGCTTAAGGAAATTGATTTTCTCGAGTACCAGATAAAAGAGATCGAGGCTGCGGCCGTAAGACCGGGCGAGGATACGGAGGTAGAAGAGAAATATATGAAATGCTCGAGGCTGTCACAGTTGAGGGACGGAGTAAGCAGGGCTCATGAGCTCACGGGCTATGAGTCAGGAGCAGGTGAGCTTATCGGACGCGCGCTTGCGGAGCTTCGCGGGATAGCCGGATACGATGCAGAGATCCAGGGTATGCTTGAGAGTATGGAGACAGTGGACTCGGTATTAAACGACCTTAATCAGGAGCTTTCAAGATATGCGGACGGGCTCAGTGAGGATGAGTATCCTGAGGCGGAGCTGTTGGAGAGACTTAATACGATCAATTCACTCAAGCTTAAATACGGCTCAAGCATAGAAGAGATAAACAACAGACTTGCGGAGTTTAAGGAGAAGTATGATAAGCTCGAGGAGTACGACGCGTACAGGGCCGGGCTTGAGAAGAAACTCA
>ONVB01000350.1 GCA_900321145.1 uncultured Eubacteriales bacterium
CCGGCAGCAGCGCCGTCGGCACCCGCAGCTCCCGCAGCAGCACCGGCAGCAGGCGCAGCAGGCAGCATAGTCGTTGCGGCACCGATGCCCGGAAAGATAATAAATGTTAAGGCAAATGTAGGACAGGCTGTAAAGAAGGGCGAGGTTATCCTTCTTCTTGAGGCTATGAAGATGGAGAACGAGGTAGTTGCTCCTGAGGACGGAACCGTAGCAAGCATCAATGTATCAGCAGGCGACACAGTTGAGGCAGGAGATACTCTTGCGACACTCAACTAAGCTTAAGGTTCCACATTTAGACAGGAGGTAAAAAGCTACATGTCAAGCTTTTCAGATGTATTACAAAATCTGGCTCTTCAGACAGGCTTTGCTACGCTTACATGGAAGCACTATGTGATGATACTCATCGCGTGCATCTTCATGTATCTGGCCATAGTGAAGGGCTTTGAACCATTATTGCTGGTGCCTATCTCCTTTGGTATGTTCCTTGTGAATATGTTCCCGAGCATCATAGAGGAGGGTGGACTTCTCCACTTCTTCTACTTGCTTGACGAGTGGAGTATCCTCCCCTCGCTCATATTCTTAGGCGTAGGTGCCATGACGGACTTCGGTCCCCTTATCGCAAATCCAAAGAGCTTTCTCCTTGGTGCTGCGGCACAGTTCGGAATATATGCGGCTTATTTCCTTGCGTTCGTTATGGGCTTCAACGGCAAGGAGGCAGCTGCCATCTCGATAATCGGTGGTGCGGACGGACCTACTTCGATCTTCCTTGCGGGTAAGCTCGGAATGGGCGGTACCCTTATGGGACCGATCGCAGTTGCGGCATATTCATATATGTCTCTCGTGCCGGTTATTCAGCCGCCTATAATGAAGGCGCTCACAACCGAGAAGGAGAGGAAGATAAAGATGAGCCAGCTTCGTCCCGTAAGCAAGCTCGAGAAGATCCTCTTCCCGATCATAGTTACACTTGTTGTATGTCTTATTCTTCCGACCACAGCACCTCTCGTAGGTATGCTCATGCTCGGAAACCTCTTCAGAGAGTGCGGTGTTGTTAAGCAGCTCACGGAGACTGCTTCAAACGCCTTGATGTATATCGTAGTTATTCTGCTCGGTACTTCCGTAGGCGCATCGACGAGCGCTGAGGCTTTCTTGAAGCTCTCAACACTAAAGATCGTGCTTCTCGGACTTATCGCATTTGCGTTCGGTACGGCTGCCGGTGTTCTCTTCGGTAAGATCATGTGCTGGGCAACAAAGGGTAAGGTTAATCCGCTTATCGGTTCGGCCGGAGTGTCCGCTGTGCCGATGGCAGCTCGTGTATCCCAAAAGGTCGGTGCCGAGGCAGATCCGACAAACTTCCTTCTCATGAACGCCATGGGACCGAACGTTGCCGGAGTTATCGGAACCGCCGTGGCAGCGGGTACATTCCTTGCGATTTTTGGAGTACATTAATTGCAGTAAACAGTTCAGCAATCGTATAATATAACGTACATTCTCGGCGCGAGGAGCATGTGTTTTCTGAGGGTATTACAATATCCCTCAGGAAACACATGTCCGGGATAAGTGAGACCTTAGCGAACGAAGTGAGCTTAGTTCTAACTTATGCAAAGCTCCGAGCCGCGTTGTTGGGGATTGCTGAATGTTATTGAAAGGAGACAAAAATGTCAGTTGAGAAAAAACCGGTAGGAATTACCGAGACTATACTTCGTGACGCGCATCAGTCACTTATAGCTACAAGAATGACAACAGAGCAGATGCTTCCGATAGTCGAGAAGATGGACAAGGTCGGCTATCACTCGGTAGAGTGCTGGGGCGGTGCTACATTTGATGCATGTTTAAGATTCTTAAAGGAGGATCCGTGGGAGAGATTAAGAAAGCTTCGTGACGGCTTCAAGAATACCAAGCTTCAGATGCTCTTCAGAGGACAGAACATCTTAGGTTATCGTCACTATGCGGACGATGTGGTAGAGTACTTCGTGCAGAAGTCCATCGCCAACGGAATCGATATTATCAGAATATTTGACTGCCTTAACGATATAAGAAATCTCCAGACAGCAGTAAAGGCTGCCAACAAGGAGAAGGGACATGCGCAGGTAGCGCTTTCATATACCTTAGGCGAGGCATATACACTTGATTACTGGAAGAATATGGCTACCAGGATAGAGGAGATGGGTGCCGATTCAATCTGTATCAAGGATATGGCAGGACTTTTGGTTCCTTCGGCCGCTACAGAGCTTGTTACGGCTTTGAAGGCGGGAACCAAGCTTCCTATACAGCTTCATACACACTACACCTCAGGTATGGCTGCCATGACTTACATGAAGGCCGTAGAGGCAGGCTGCGATGTGATCGACTGCGCCATGAGCCCGATGTCCATGGGTACTTCACAGCCGGCTACGGAGGTTCTTGCCAAAGCATTTGAGGGAACACCTTACGATCCGGGCTATGATCAGAAGCTTCTTGCGGAGATAGCGGAGTACTTCAGACCTCTTCGCGAGCAGTGGATCGAGAGCGGACTTTACTCGACCAAGGTTATGGGTGTAAATGTAAAGACACTTCTCTACCAGGTTCCGGGCGGTATGCTTTCCAACCTTGTGTCACAGCTTAAGGAGATGAATGCCGAGGACAAGTTCCAGGCAGTTCTCGAGGAGGTTCCGAGAGTTCGTAAGGACTTCGGTGAGCCGCCTCTTGTTACTCCTTCAAGCCAGATCGTAGGTACTCAGGCCGTTATGAATGTCGTAACAGGCGAGCGTTACAAGATGTGTACCAAGGAGTCCAAGGCACTTGTTGCGGGCGAATACGGTCAGACAGTTCTCCCGATAAGTGAGGAGATAAGAAAGAAGGTTATCGGTGACAGAGAGCCTATCACCTGCAGACCTGCAGATCTTATCGAAAATGAGCTCGACAAGCTTGAGAAGGAGATGGCACAGTACAAGCGTCAGGATGAGGACGTGCTTTCTTATGCACTCTTCCCTCAGGTTGCAACAGAGTTCTTCAAGTACAGGGACGCGCAGTCTACCGGAGTAGACGCCGGACTTGCAGATACAGCAAATAAGACCTATCCGGTATAATA
>ONVB01000179.1 GCA_900321145.1 uncultured Eubacteriales bacterium
GATACTTCTTTCGCTTATCAATGACATACTTGATATGTCCAAGATCGAATCGGGCAAAATGGATATTGTCATACAGCCTTACGATGTGGGTGCAATGTTTTCCGACATCGTAAATATGATCTGGATAAGAGCAAGCGAAAAGGGACTTAAATTCTCCATTGATGTGGATCCCTCACTTCCATCAAGTCTTGTATCCGATGAAGTCAGGATAAAGCAGATCCTC
Source organism: uncultured Eubacteriales bacterium (assembly GCA_900321145.1). GTDB lineage: Bacteria > Bacillota > Clostridia > Lachnospirales > Lachnospiraceae > Coprococcus_C. Next base: position 224 of record ONVB01000179.1, read on the forward strand.
ATCAATCTTCTGAACAATGCGGTAAAGTACACGGAAGAGGGAAGCGTAACGCTTTCGATCCATTGCAATAAGACGGGACCCAATAAAGTCCTGGTAACGTATTCGGTTGAAGATACCGGAATAGGTATCCGCAAAGAGAGCATTCCCATGCTCTTCGATGCGTTCAGACGTGAGGACCAGAAGCATACCAGATATATCGAAGGAACAGGTCTCGGACTTTCCATCGTAAAACAGCTTGCAGATCTCCTGGGCGGAGATGTATCCGTTAACAGTATCTATACCAAAGGATCTACCTTTGTATTTACTCTTGAGCAGGAGATTGCCGACGAGAGAGCACTCGGAAAATACGAGCCTGCCAGATTCAAGGGTGCGAAAAAGCATGAATATCATCAGACCTTTGAAGCTCCTTCAGCCAAGGTCCTTCTCGTTGACGACAACACGGCGAATCTCATGGTTGCAACCAAGCTTCTCAGAGATACCAAGGTTCAGGTATCGGCCGCAGAAAGCGGAACAGAGGCGTTAAGGCTCACGGCAGAGGAGCATTTCAACGTAATTCTCATGGACCACATGATGCCGGATATGGACGGTATCGAATGTCTCCATGCGATCAGAGAGCAGAGGGGCGGCCTTAACAGGGAAGTTCCCATTGTCGCCATGACCGCAAATGCAGGAAGCGAAAATCAGGCGCTGTACAGAAGAGAGGGCTTTGACGGATATCTCCTAAAACCTTTCGAAGCGGTTGAACTTGAGAAGACCATCATAGATTTCCTTCCCGAGGATATTGTTACCATCGAGGATGAAGGACTCAGATCAGAGACCGACAAGATAGTCAGAGCGTCCAGGAAAAAGGTGCCGATCCTAGTCACCACCGACAGTATCGCGGATATTCCGAGAAGCCTGCTTAAATCGCTCAAGATACCCATTGTGCCCTACAAGGTTTATACCGCAAAAGGTGTATTCTATGACGGGGTTGAGGCGGAAGGCGATGTCATCTTAAAATATCTTGATGATAAAGATGTTACAGCAAGGAGCGAAGCACCCGACACGGCGGATTATGAAGCGTTTTTTGCCGAGCAGCTTTCGTATGCTCAAAACATCCTTCATATCTCCACGTCCAAAAACACCAGCCACGGATACGAAAAAGCCTGTGAGGCTGCGGTTTCTTTTTACAATGTATTCGTGTTTGATTCCGGAAGCTTATCCAGCGGAACGGGCATCATGACCCTTGCTGCAAAGAGCCTGGTGGATCAGGGAACCACGGATATCAAGCAGATCATCAAAGAGCTTGAGAAGAAAAAGAGCAAGATCAATTCCGGCTTTATCATGGATACCACCGAATATCTGTACCGGGGCGGAAGATTGTCGGAGACCGCATATAAGATCACCAATGCGTTTATGTTCCATCCCGTTATCCAGATGAAGAACGGATTCATGAAGGTTGGAAGAGTTATCATAGGCGGAAGGAACAGGTCCAGGGAAAAATACATCACGGGCACCTTAAGCAATCCTTCGGATATCGATACTTCAGTACTCTTTATCACCTATGTCGGGATGAAGAAGGCGGAGATCGATGAGATCAAGGAAAAGGTGCTTAAGATAGTTCCGTTTGAGGTGGTCTATTGTCAGAAGGCGACATCCGCCATAGCCATAAACTGCGGTCCGGGAACTTTCGGTCTTTTGTTCAGCAGGAAGTAAGGAGATCTTTATGGGATTATTTAAGTCAAAAGCCGCATCCGACATGGATATGATCATGTCACGCATCGACATGAACATGTCAAATAACTACAAGGACGCCGCGCAGATGAATTATAAGGAACTTCAGGATGCGTATTCGGCGGCGGTTTCATCCAATGCATTAAAAGCCAAGGAAAAGTCTCTTTATGAGGCTAAGGTTGAGGAATACGGCATCAGGCTTAAAGGCTACACCCACAAGGACCAGCAGCCTTACTGGCACTGAAAAACACGTAGAAATGACGGAAAGGAAGGCGGGATCGTCTTCCTTTTTTCGTTGAGAGAAGGGGGCATTTGTGGTATTATTTAAGTTGGTTTTTTGTGCAGGATAAACAATAAACGTGGATTGAATCGGAGGCCGGATATGAAGAGAATCGGAATGCTTACAAGCGGCGGTGACTGTCAGGCTCTTAACGCGGCAATGAGGGGCGTGGTAAAGACCATAGCACACAGCGGACAGGAAGTTGAGATCTACGGTTTTATAGACGGATACAGAGGGCTTATATACGGTAATTTCCGTATGCTTACCGGTAAGGATTTTTCCGGTATTCTCACTAAGGGCGGAACTATACTGGGTTCATCCAGAACCCCTTTTAAGACTATAACCGAGCCTGATGAAAACGGCCTGGATAAGGTAGAGGCTATGAAGCAGAACTACTATAAGCTTAAGCTCGACTGCCTGGTCGTACTCGGAGGAAAC
>ONVB01000074.1 GCA_900321145.1 uncultured Eubacteriales bacterium
ATCAGCTCAGCTTGATGATCGTAGGAGCTGATCTCCTTCTTCTTCTTCGAAAGGTCGATAAGCTCGGCTCTTATATCCATCAGCATTTTCGCCATGGACATGCCCCTGTCTCCCTCCGACTCGGTCTTCACTCGGTAAGCCTTCTCGATTATCTCTTCTATCAGGAGATCCTCGACCACACGCCTCGTAGTCTTATAATTCGTCTCAAAATAAGTTCTTACATGTCCCTCGGTTTTATTGATACCGCGGATTATCTCCCAATGGCTCTCGTTTATGCCAAGGGTACTGATAAAGCTCTGGTACTCGCCCTTCCTCTCAAAGAGCTTTACCGAAAGACTCATATCCCTGCTGCCGAGATCCTTTAAGTACTTCTTCAGAGAAGCAAAGCCAACCCTCTCCTTCCCGTCCGAAAGCGGAAGGTTGACTATATCGTTCGCATTATACTCACGGTAGAATATGCAATAATTAAAGTATTCTACCGATGCTATATCCCTGCCCTCGGTCTCCTCGCCCTTATCGGCCTTCCTCGCACAAAAGCCGGTGGTCATATAGCGGTAGCCCTCATGCTCCCCGGGGTTGTCGAGCTTCCATTCCACAAGCGAATGAATGGTCGTATTGCCGTTTCCCGACCTGAAAAGCTTCTCTATCGGCTGCTTATCGTCCAAGGTACAGTTCGGGATCATATTCTGCATCAAAAGAAGCATGAGCACGCTCTTTCCTCCGCCGTTTGCCAGATCATAGAGCGTGTTCTTGCCATACATATTCATAACGAAATCGTCATAAACCTGTGTCCCGAAATTATATTTTACATTGTTGACCCTAATACGGTTGATACAGGGCATATCACACCTCGTCAGCTAATATATTGTATATCCTGCTCTTTTCATCTTCAAAATAATTCTCCGCAAGACACTTCAATCTGTCCGTCGGATAGAACCTGTCCGCAACTGTCACGAAGAGCCCCTCTGCGGACATAAAGTTCATGACAAGCTTAACATAGCCTGTTTTCGATGCCCTCGACGCCTTAGTCTTCTCACCCTCACCGACCGTAGAAACCGGAAGCTCATCCCACAGAAGTGCTATAGTCTTGAAGCTCTCCTCCTCAACCTCACTCATGGTCAGGGTTATAAGCTCTCCCTTCATCGGAGCTAAAGAGGTGTCCACTCTCTCTATCAGCTCCTCAAGCCTTATATGATCCCTGGTCTGATAAGCCGCCGAATCCGGGTAGAAGAAAAGGATCGAACAGTACATGATAAAGTAACACAAATAAAGCTCCTTATTGAGCCTTAAGCCGAGTATCCTCTTCAAGTCATCGTTTGTATAGCCAAACACCTTGTTGCCCTCGCCGGCCGTGACGTAAAGAGCCTCGCCATACTCATACAGCTTAAGGTTGAGCTTCTTCATAAGAAGGCCCGTTATCTCGTACACGGATGAATTCGAGTAATAATCGTTGTACAGGGTTTTAGTCTCCGCATCAGATGAAGAAACGCTTCTCCCCGATATCAGCGCCGCATATATGTCAAGGGCCTTGTCTATTGCTTTTTCGATGTTTTTGTCTTCCATAGTATAAATAGTATAAACTGTAAATCCGATGCAGTAAAGCACTACTTTCTCACAAACCTCATGTTCGTGACGGTAAAGCTCTCTTCCCCACATTTGATAGCAACGTCCTCTTCACCGTACTCTATCGAAAAGGCTGTGTCGGCGTATGCCTTCTTGTCTTCCTCGCTCATGTAGGTCATCACCAGGCCGTCGAGGAAGGTGTCTTGCTTCTTAGCTATCTCGCGCATATCATAGTTGTCTCTTGCCGCAAGGTGTACGAGGTATGCGTAGTAGTCACGGTTTTTGTATATATCCATGCCGAACTTTATCTCGTAGATGGCATTTAACTCCTTCAGGTTCAGGCTGCCCCACTTCTTGATCTGGTCGAGGAGTTCTTTAAACATCCTTGCGAAGTTTCTTCCCGTCTGCTCCTCGAGGAGCTCATCCTCATACTTGAAGTTATGGTCGAGGTTCTTCTTCTCCACCTTTTCTTTGACCTCGGTGTCGCCCTTTACAGGCTTGAGCATGTTTTCTACAAGGGAAGCGTTGAAGGTTTTTTCCCTCTTCGGCGCGAAGAAAGGAGTGACCAGTGAGGTGAGAAGCTCAGGCCTGTCAGCCTTTACGATCTTCTCGAGCATGTGTCCGTAGTCAAAGACCGGTCTCAGCTTCTTGAGCTTGGCACGCGCTATCAGCCTGTCCGAGAGGCTTTTTAACTCCATGGTTTCTTCCATGAGTCTGCTGTGATTATATATAGTCTTCTTTAACTCGTCGGACAGGGTCAGTATCTGCCTGCCCAGCCTGTCTGACTTTTCTCCTTCTCCCGACGACAGCTTTAAGACAGCCTTCTCGACTAAGGCTTTGTTCTTTGCGAAGGACTTCGCCTCCTCCTCGAACCATTTTGCGCAGGTGTTCATATATTCCTCGTAGGCTGCCGCTCCTCCGAACACATCCTGTTCGAGAAGCTTTATGACCTGCTCCTTCTTCCTTGATATGTCCGTCACCTCGGCATTGATGCGCATTACCACATCGACGCCGCCCGCGAAGTTATCCGCTTTTATCATCTTCTCCAAGAGGAGTGCGGATACGCTGATTCGACTCTCATCCTTTGCTTCCTTGGTATCAAGATAGAATTCTATGGCCTCGGAGGTTATGGAGTAGACTACCCTGCCCTCCGATATCCGACTGTCCAAAAGTCTGACTCTCGCTATCTTCTTCTCCTTGGCTTCGGGGTCATAGAAGGAGTAGTTAAATGCCTTTCCCTCGTTCCTCAGCTTATCGAAAATGTACATGATAAGCTCATCTATCTCTTTCCTGTCACCGTCCGTGTCAAAATCTCTCTTCAAAAGCTCCCTCAGGAAGCGGGCATACTCCTCGAAGCCCACTTCCCTCTCGTTGAAGCTGTTTTCGTTTATGAAATATCTCATGGACGCAAGGGTGATATATCCCATATCCAGATTGGCATACTTACCGTCCTTATACTGGGCGAAAGACATTTCCGACAACACAAAGAAAGGATAATACTTTGTGAGATTTCTTATCCTTGCTTTGTGCTCGCTTATTATGTCATTTATCATCACCGGATTTAATGCCATGACTTTTTGAGCTCTTTATTCTTTCTTTTACTTGAAGTAAGCAACACCGGATTCGAATATCTTCTGATCCTGGTCTCCGGTTATGTTTATTGCGACCGCCTTGCCTATTCTCTCCGAGTGAGCCATCTTTCCGAGTACTCTTCCGTCCGGGCTTACTATACCCTCTATCGCATAGTAGGAACCGTTCACATTGTAGTCCTCATCCATGGTCGGATTACCGTCCGCATCCACATACTGGGTTGCGACAAGACCTTCAGCGAAGAGTCTCTCGATCCACTCGTTGCTTGCAACAAATCTGCCCTCGCCGTGTGAGATAGGTACAGTATATACCTTGCCCGTCTCTGCCAATGAAAGCCACGGGCTCTTGTCGGTAACGACCTTGGTGTATACCATCTTGGACTGGTGTCTGCCGATGCAGTTGAAGGTAAGTGTCGGTGAGTCGCTCTTTAGCGGTGTTATCTCGCCGTACGGAAGAAGTCCGAGCTTGATGAGAGCCTGGAAGCCGTTGCATATACCGAGCGCAAGTCCGTCCCTCTCCTTTATAAGCTTCATAACTTCCTCTGCTATCTTCTCATTTCTGAAGGCTGTGGCTATGAACTTGCCCGACCCTTCAGGCTCGTCACCGGCCGAGAAGCCGCCCGGGAACATGATCATCTGGCTTGTGCTTATAGCCTTGACAAATGCATCGACCGAATCTCTAATATCCTGAGCGCTTTGGTTCTTGAATACTATAACCTCGGTATCCGCGCCTGCACGCTCAAAGGCCTTAGCCGAATCATACTCACAGTTTGTGCCCGGGAATACCGGGATAAATACCTTCGGTCTCGCAACCTTATTCTTCGCTGTATATACATTTCCGCTCTTTGTGACAGGTGAGTTGACTAACCCGTTAGTCACATAAAGAGTATCTGAGATCTTAGCCTCTGTCTCAACTCCCGAGCTTGTCGGGAATACCTTCTCGAGCTTGGTAGTCCATGCGCTCAAAGCCTCATCCATGCTTATCATGGTTCCTCCGCATGAGAATACCGGCTCCTCTGTCACCTTGGCGATAACCTTTACCGGTATGCCGAGTCTCTCGACGTCAGCCTCCGCAACCTCAAGGATGATCGAGCCGTAGTCCTTTGCCACAAGCTCTTCATCCGTCACATCGCAGGTGATCATAACACCGAGTTTGTTACCGAAGGCCATCTTCGATACAGCCTCTATGATACCGCCGAAGCCCACTGCGTAAGAGCTCTTCACAAGTCCCGCCTCGATCGCACGGTTAAGCTTTCCGTACTTGTCAAGCGCATCATCGTAGTCGGGCATATCATACTCATCTCTTGCCACATCGAGCTTGACGAGTACATTTCCTGCCTCCTTGAGCTCTGTGGTAACCACATTTCCGTACCTTGATACATCTACGGCAAATGATACGAGTGTAGGCGGAACATCTATATCATTGAAACTTCCGCTCATGGAGTCCTTACCGCCTATCGACGGAAGCGAAAGCTTCATCTGGGCATCGTAAGCGCCGAGAAGAGCCGCTAAAGGCTTGCCCCAACGATAGGGCTCCTCGCGGAGTCTCTCGAAGTACTCCTGGAAGGTAAGTCTGATCTTCGTCACATCGCCGCCCGATGCCGCTATCTTGGCAACTGAGGTAAGCACTGCGTAAACCGCGCCGTGGTAGGGGCTCCAGCTTGAAAGATAAGGATCGAAGCCGTAGCTCATCATGGTCACGGTATCGGTCTTGCCCTTGAGCACAGGAAGCTTGGCGATCATGGTCTGTGTAGGCGAAAGCTGATACTTCCCGCCGTAAGGCATGGTCACGGATGCCGCTCCTATCGAGGAGTCGAACATCTCCACAAGGCCCTTCTGACTGCAGACATTCAAGTCTGACAAGGTATCGAGCCAAAGCTTCTTTACATTGGCACCCTTTGCCTTTTTCTTTGCCTCCTCGAAGTAATCCTTCTCGGGATCGGGAAGCTCTACCTTGACATCGGTCTCCTGATGAGCGCCGTTTGTATCAAGAAAGGCTCTGCTTAAGTTGACTATCTCCTTGCCTCTCCAGGTAAGGATGAGTCTCGGCTCCTCGGTAACCGTAGCAACGGCAACCGCTTCAAGGTTCTCCTCTGCCGCATACTTCATCATCTGATCCGCGTCCTTCGGATCTACGACTACGGCCATACGCTCCTGTGACTCGGATATGGCAAGCTCGGTACCGTCAAGGCCGGCATACTTCTTCGGAACCAAGTCAAGGTTGACCTTAAGGCCGTCGGCGAGCTCACCTATGGCAACGGACACACCGCCCGCACCGAAGTCGTTACATTTCTTTATAAGGGCTGCAACCTCCTCGCGTCTGAACAACCTCTGAAGCTTTCTTTCAGTAGGCGGATTACCCTTCTGAACCTCTGCACCGCAGGTCTCTATGGAGCTTACGTCATGAGCCTTCGATGAGCCTGTCGCACCGCCGCAGCCGTCTCTTCCGGTACGGCCGCCCATAAGGATTATCACATCGCCCGGATCGGAGTTGAGTCTCTTTACCGCACGTCTCGGAGCAGCACCCATTACGGCACCGATCTCCATACGCTTTGCCACATAATCGGGATGATATACTTCATTTACATGACCTGTCGCAAGTCCGATCTGGTTACCGTAGGAGCTGTAGCCCGCTGCAGCAACCTTGACTATCTTTCTCTGCGGGAGCTTGCCCTTCATGGTATCCTTCAAAGATACGGTGGGGTCTGCGGCACCCGTCACTCTCATAGCCTGATATACATAGCTTCTGCCCGAAAGCGGATCTCTTATGGCACCGCCTAAGCAGGTTGCGGCACCACCGAAGGGCTCTATCTCTGTCGGGTGGTTATGAGTCTCGTTCTTGAAGCTTATAAGCCACTCCTCGATCTCCTTCCTGCCGTCCTCATAGGTCATCTCGACCGGATATACTATGGAGCATGCATTTATCTCATCAGACTCCTCCTGGTCCTCGAGCTTTCCTGCCTTTTTAAGCTCCTTCATAGCCATAAGCGCTATATCCATAAGGCAGACAAACTTGTCATCCCTGCCCTTGTAGAGCTCTGCGGCACCCGCCTTATATCTGTCGAATGTGTTAGACAGAAGATCGTGATATCTGCCCTCATCAAAGCTCACATTCTTTAATTCCGTTGAAAATGTGGTATGTCTGCAATGATCCGACCAGTAGGTGTCAAGCACCCTGATCTCGGTCATGGACGGATCCCTGTTCTCCTCATTTTTGAAATAATTCTGTATATGAAGAAAATCCTTAAATGTCATGGCAAGAGAAAGTGAGTCGTAAAGCTCTTTGAGCGGCTGCTCTGCCATATCCTTGAAGCCTTCGAAGATCTTCACGTCCGCAGGCTCGTCATAGACTACATTTAAGGTATCCGGCTTGGAATCGTCTGTGATCCTTGAATCAACCGGGTTTACTACATATTCCTCTATGCTCTTTAGGTCATCCTCGGTGATTTCGCCCTTGATGACGTAAGTCGTGGCAGATCGGATGACCGGCTCCTCGTCCTCTGCAAGAAGCTTGACACACTGCTCCGCGGAATCCGCTCTCTGATCGAACTGTCCCGGAAGGAACTCCATGGAAAATGTCTTCTCGTTATCCGCTATGGGAAATGTCTCCTCATAAAGGTCGTCTACCGGCGGCTCCGAAAATACAGTGACAAGAGCCTTCTTATAGGTCTCGTCCGACACTCCCTCCACATCATATCTGATGAGAACTCTCACCCCTTCAACCCTGATGCCGAGATAATCCTTAAACTGGCTTTTAAGCTCCTTTGCCTTTACCGCATAATCGGGTTTCTTCTCTGCGTAGACTCTTCTTACTCCGCTCATTACATGTCCTCCATAATAATATTCGATAAGGCAGGCTTGACCCTGCTCATATAAACTCGTATAGGCACCCTGTCTCAAGAGTGCCTATACGGAATAACTCTATTCTACTCCCCTTCTTCATTGAGGGCTTTTTCGATAGCATTTTTTATCGCCGTTACATCAAAGGGTTTTAGTATAAACTCCGAAGCACCGGCCTTTATCGCATCCAGCATGATATGCTTCTGTCCTGCGGCGGAAACCATGATAACCTTGCAGTCGGGATACTTCTTCTTCAAGAGAAGCAGCGCCTCAACTCCGTTTAAGACAGGCATCGTGATATCCATGGTCACTATATCCGGATTGCACTCCCCATACATCTGAAATGCTTCCTCACCGTTCTTTGCTTCACCGCAAACCTCGTAGCCAAGCTCCTGAAGAACACCCTTTAATATCCTTCTTGATGTCCTCGAATCATCAACCACCATTACCCTCGTTGCCATTACTGATTACCTCCGCTTATGATATTTGCTTTCGAATCCGTGCTTATGATAAGCTCCGCTTTTTCTCCCTTTACATATATCGGGAGAACCGTAAATCCTTTGGCACTGTCAAGCTGTGCCGCTCCGGGATACATCTCCGGCGGAAGCATTTCCGTTTTTACTTCCTCGCTTAAGTTTCTTGCGAAAAGACCGTTTGTAACATTTAAGAATTCACAGCAGGCATCCAAACAATCCTCATCAAGCGCTTCAAACTCCTCCTGACCGAAGCTCTCGCCTATAACCTTGTTTCCCTTACCGCTAAGTGCGCAGATAAGCTCCACATCTCCCTCGAGACGCTGAACAGCCACATCCTCCGCATCTTTCTTTTCGGTCTTATAGGCTTTTTCAACCCTTACTCTGTTATCTACAAATCTTACAATATTTCTGACTGTCAGTCTTAAGTAATCCTTTTCGGTCTCGTCAGCAGCTATGTCTCTTGTAAATATATCAAGTATAAGATCTGTATCCGAACTTAACAAGGCTTCCATATCCGCGGCCTTAAGACCGTTATCGGTCTTAAACTTCTCAAGCATATCCTTTATCTCATCCTGTGACATGATCTGTGCTTCGGTCAGAGCCTGTATGAAAAGCAGATACGAATCTCCCTGCTTCTTTAAAAGCTCACCGACCTGATCATCGGTAAGATACCCCTTTTCAACCGCTATGTCTCCGAAGCGCGCATCCTTTGCCTTCTGAAGCTCATTGACCTCCGAAGCCTGTGCCTCCGTGAGAAAGCCGAGATTAACCGCTATAAGCCCCAGCTTAACCCGCTTGCTCTTATTCTGTTCAATTATGTCCAAGTATTGCTGTTCCTTAAGTACACCCTGCTCTACCAGATATTTTCCGAAATATACTCCAAACACGATTAACCTCCCTTATTAAAAAGCCTTATTTTGCGGCTGTCTCGAACACAAACCGCATATATCCGATATTATACCCAATAAGGCAACAAAAATCAATCATTCGATACATTTTAGGTTGATAAAAATGATAAAGTTTAATATAATTATGACATACTACCTCATCCCGGCGGGAGGAAAAAAAATGTCTATTAAAAAATCAACCGGCCTGGTTATAACTTTAATGTCAACCTTGCCTCTCATCATACTTACGATCATAGCATTCACCGTAACATATGTAAAATATCTCGACCTTGCAAAGGAATCGGCAACCAAACTTGCGGAGGATTATTCAAGCGGCTTTGAGACACAGCTCAACGCCCAGATAGCCGAGATAGAAGGCTTGGCTCAGGCCAACAGCATACAGAATATAGCCTTGGAAAGCTACAACGGAGTGGCTTCGGGAACCTCTTCCGCTTACTACACTCCGGTATCACAGCTTCTCTTCGACACATCGCTTTATACCAACAACAACATTTCCTACTATATATATGACATCAACGGCTACTTCGTGGTCGGTTCGGACAACAAATTCACCGGTGACTGGGAGGAATACATGTCCATACCCGTCTCCTCTATCATGAGAACGACCATTTTGAAGTCCTCCAACATAAACAAAAACAGAGGAAGCATAGATCTCGTAACTCCGATCATCATCAAGAATACGGTGATCGGTCTGGTCCGTGCCAACATATCCTCCGCCTACTTCGGAAACTTCATTCCCGATTCGGGACAGGCTTTTATCCTGACAGAGGACGGCAGCTACCTCTTCTCTTCCGAGGGTTTAAGCGCACTGCCTGAGCTTCATGCCACAGCCTCAGCGCTTCTTTCGGGAACCGAGAAGTACGGTTATCTGTCGGAAAGCTCAACCTCTCTCGAGAATATATACGGATTCTGTGAGATAAGCGAATACCACTGGCTGTATATAGTCAAGCAGGACGGAAGTGCCTACACAAGGGTTTTGAAATCCGTTCCCGTCGTACTCGTTATAACCCTGCTTGTCATCACAGTCATAGCTGTGACTATAAGCAGACTTCAGGCAAAAAAGCTTACCGATCCGATCATCCGCCTCAAGGATACCATGGTCGAGTCGACCAACGGCAACTTGGACATCCGTTCTGATATCCGCTCCGACAACGAGCTCGGCGAGCTGTCGGACATGTTCAACAGCATGATGGATACCATCTCCTCCAACTACAAAGCTCTTGAGCAATCAAAGCGGGAGATAGAATCCAACCAGCGCGAGCTGAAAGCCAACTACGAGCAGATTGAGCGTCTCGCTTACCACGACGGCCTGACGGGACTTTACAACCGTGTCGGATTTATGAAGCTTTCATCCGAGCGTTTTCACAGCACCGGCACAAAATACAAAAAGCATGCCATACTCTTTATAGACCTTGATAACTTCAAGCAGGTCAACGATACCTTGGGACATGATTACGGTGATCTTCTGCTCCAGAGCGTATCCGACCAGCTCACAAGCTGTCTTTCGGACACGGACATCCTGTCGCGAAACGGCGGCGACGAGTTCCTTATCATGAAAAGCGACTTCAAGAGTGAAGAGGAACTCGGGAAATTCGCCGAGAAGCTCGTACAGATAGTACGAAAGCCATTTAACCTCAAGGGAGAAATGGCTTCCGTATCCATGAGCGTCGGAGTAGCGCTCTACCCCGAAAACGGCTCAACTATATCCGAGATCATCAAATCTGCCGATATTGCCATGTATGTGGCCAAGAAGTCCGGAAAGAACAGCTATCGTTTCTTCCGTCCTTCCATGGCAGGTGAAGTTTTGGAATAGCGTATAAGCATGACCACTATAAGCAGCAAGGCTACAACGGCCGCAATGACAGCTGCTGCCGGATTCCCCGAGTCCGAAGTCTTCGGTACCGGACCGTCATCCTTATATACGATCTTCTTTCTTTTGTTTTCAATGGTGAGGTTTACGTCAGTATCCTCACCTTTTTTAAGCTCTACCTCATAAACCTTCTCGTCAAGGATATAACCCTCCGGGCATTTTAATTCCTTGACCTGATACAAGCCCGGCGGAAGCGATACCGAGAACAAAAGCTTACCCTCATCGTCGGTCTCGCCCTGTTCTATCAGTGCCCCCTTCTTTATGACAACCTCTTTTCCGTTCTTTATATCCTCCGAGGCGTACAGTCCGAAGGTCACGCCCTTAAGCGGTTTTTTCGTCTCCTCATCGATCTTGAATATGGATATGTTCTCTCTTATCCTCTCATTGGTATTTACACTTCCCGCCTCTATCACGCTCGTGTACTGATCCACATAGAAAAGCTCTATGAGTTTTCCCTCCGGGCTAAGCTTATGTTCATCGTCAGTCTCAAGCTCCTTTAACAGATACCTGCCGAGCGGAAGCTCCGAAAAGACTGCATGTCCGTTCTTATCCGTAGTCTGTCTGGCTACCTCGGTTCCTTTCCTGTATGCGATCTGTGCTCCGGGCGCATAGGCTATGTCCTCAGCGGCATAAAGGGCAAACACCGTACCCTTAAGCGGAGTTTTGACATAATCCATCTCACTGCCCTTGTTCTCTATGGTTTTGGCACTCTTTAATATCTCTCCGTTCTTATCGACCGTTATGCGGCCTATGGGTACACTGTCCTTCATGACTATCTCATTTTCTTCGCTTGCCACAAAGCTTATCTCTTCCTCCTTGAGATAGCCGTAAGGAGCCATGGTCTCAACCAAGGTATACCTCTTTCCGCTCACAAGCCCCTTCACCGTATAAGCTTCGTCCGCAGTCTTCCACCCGGCTATCTTTACTCCATCCTCATCATAGAGCGCAAGCTCTGCATCGCTGACGAAGGTGTCATCTATGGCACTGACCTTCTTTACATAAGTGTCCGTCAGCTCATTTGTGATACTTATATTCTCGGTGACAAGCTTTCTTTCATGGTCCTTAGGCGTAAGACTGACCTGTATCTCGTCCGTAAACAGCCTGTATCCCGGCAGAGTATTCAGCTCCTTTACGATATACTCTCCCATCGGAAGATTGATAAAACTTACCTTCCCCGAGGAAGCAAGCTTCTCCCTGCCTACCTCATCGCCCTTTTTGTATATCGGGACCGGCTGCCCCGCATCGTCCCTCTCACAGTTTTCGTTTACTATATCCTCAGCCGCATAAAGAGCTATGACAGCGCAGACTTCATCCTGTTCCTTTACCGCCGGAGCAACGCTCCTTTCATCCGACTGAAATGTCTTGTCGATAATGATATTGCCTCTTATCTCATCATCCGGAAAGTTTATCTCTATCTGTTCCGTGCTTCCGTCCGAGGTAACGACCGAATCGTCACTTACCGAAAATGATATGCTGTTTTTTGACAAGGCATAAACCGAATTCTTCGGAACGCTCACCTCTTCAAGTCTGTACTCACCCGCTTCAAGCGGTTCACTCAAGGTAAAGCTTCCGTCGGTACCGGTAAGAAAGAGCTCCGCCGGCTCAGCTTTCTCCCCGCCCTCAACCGTATTGCTCACATACTGCTTGGAATTCTCGTTAAATATCTTAAAACCAAAGCCCGCAAGAGCTATCCTCTCACCGGTATTTGAATCAACCTTGCACACCTTAAGCTTTGCCTCTATCTTATCGTCCTTAAGTCTCATAAGCTCTATGGGCTCGGGACTGTCGGTATCCACTACCACCGTAAAATCCTTTATAGGCCTGAAGCCCTTAGGTACGGTAGTCTCCCGCAGAAGATAAGTACCGTAGGGAAGCTCCGCGGATGTAGCGTAGCCCTCATCATCCGTGATAAGCTCCTCGCTTCCGTCCTTATTCAGTTTGACCGGAGCCGCACTGTCCGTATCAAAGCTTCCGTCGGGAAGAGTCTTTAATTCCGACACGAGCCATGCCTTGAAGCCCGCTCCCTTAAGAGGAACCGTCTTTCCGCCGTTTTCTTCACTGAACTTAAAGAGAGTGAGCGGTCTTTTGATCTCATCCTCATATATTTCCACCGTCTTTTTGATCACGGTTTCACCGCCATCGGTCCCGCCTGACAGATCGACTTCATGCTGCTTCTCGTCAAGCTTATAGCCCTTCGGCGGCGTCTTCTCTTTCAGGTAATACTTCCCGGGCTGCAGATCCTTTATCACGGCATGCCCGTTCTTGTCGAGGCTTATGCTTTGCACCAGCTCGCCCGCTCTGTAAAGAACTTCTCCCGTTGCATCAGGCGCGGTAACAGTCTCTTTCGCATAGAATCCGTATCTCGCGCCCGAAAGCTCGGCGTCACCCAAACTCTCTTTTGTCTTAGTCTCGGAGTTGTACTTTTCCACAGTAAGCTCCGCGGATACTCTTGTATTAGAGAGTTCTATGCCGGCCTCCTTACCGGGGCTTACCTCCACACGGTGAACGGTTTTGTCCGCTATATAACCGTTCTTTGCCTTAAGCTCCTTGATGTAATAGGTTCCTGCTTCTATGCCTCCGAAAGAAGCATAGCCCTTCTTGTCCGTGGTCATCTCGCCTATCTTGTTCTTCGCCGCCTTATCAGAGTATATGCCGAATGTACATCCGTCAACAGGCTTGCCGCTTGTTTTATCCTGCTTGTATAGCTTTACGCCCGAATCATTCCACTCGGCTTCGCTCTCGGCATTTATAACATCGGTAGAGGGCTGCACCATAAGGTTCTGAAGGTACGGGTGACCCATAGCAAGGGCACTGCCTTTCTTGGTAACGGTCGCGGATGCACTTATCCCCACCTTTTTCTTCAGGTTGTCCGGAGTGTCCGGAACCGCAATCTCGACTACCTGACTGAATACATTCTCATACACGATATCTCTGATCGAAGCACCCTCCACGAGTCCCGAACCTGTCTTGATGCCGACGGAACCGGCCACACAGTTATAGCTTGAAACTCTTACAAAGACCGAAAGCGTACCGTTCTTGTTTACGATCGGATCAAGCTTTGACGCCGGTGTATAGCTTCCGTCAGCATTCTTGTTCAGCCACTCCATGCTTATCCCGTTGTCGACATTTACACCCGAACTTAAGCACTGCTCGACCTCAGCGAGATTGTACCCTGTCAGGTCATTTACCTCGCCGATAGCAAGGTCATTTCCGTAAGCGGCTATATTTCCCTGCTCTACAAGCTGCCTCATGCGCCTGTGTACCGCAAAGGAGGTAACAGCCCAGGCTGGTCCCGAGGTCATGGGATAGAATCTGTCGGCATACACTATACCGGACACAAATACCGGATTATCCCTGTTTCCTCCGACCGGAGCCGTGACAAACTGCGTCGGATAGCCCTTCTCGACTATGCCCTTCATCTCGCTTACCACACCGGCATCACGCTCAAGCCAGGCCGTTCCCGGAGTATAACCGGCCGTTCCCTCGGGGACCGGTCCTATCACTGTACTCTGCAGGCAATAGCATATATTGCCGTAAGTATCCTCATACTTGTTGTGAGTTGCTTCAAAGTACTTGCCGGTACCCGAATAAAAACTGCTCAGCACAGTATCTGTCCTTTTTATGCTGTATTCCTCGGCTTTAGGACAAACACTGCCTATATCTGTCGATACACAAAAAGTAACAGCGATCAGCATCGCCATAACAAATGCCACTACTCGTCTTGAAAATCCTTTCTTCTGCATAAAAATCCTCCTGAAATAAAATATGATCCTTATGCCGAAGCTTTTTGCAGTATTAAGTTGAGATCACAAATGGAATCAGACCCGAAGCAGGGCCTATCCGAAATATAAAACTTTTGGTAAGAGTGTTAGAAATAATATCACTTACGATATCGGTTGTCAAGCTCTAAGTTACAATTCATCGACCGATCGGTAGCAGCTCCGAAACACCGGTATCATTCCCGATCATCATCC
>ONVB01000301.1 GCA_900321145.1 uncultured Eubacteriales bacterium
ACGGTTAAGACACCGGATGAGAAGGTTGACCGCATGGTTAATATATGGAATCAGTATCAGTGTATGGTTACGTTCAACATGTCACGTTCCGCTTCATACTTCGAGAGCGGTATCGGACGTGGTATGGGCTTCAGAGATTCAAACCAGGATCTCCTCGGCTTCGTACATCAGATACCCGATCGTGCAAAGGAGAGAATTCTCGACCTTGCAGCTACACAGTTCGAGGACGGCGGATGCTTCCACCAGTATCAGCCTCTTACAAAGAAGGGCAACGATACCATCGGCGGAGATTTCTCGGACGATCCTTTATGGATGATACTTTCGACAGCCGCTTATATCAAGGAGACAGGCGACTACAGCATCTTAGACGAGCAGGTTCCTTACAGGAACGATGCTTCTCTTGCACAGAGCATGATGCATCACTTAAAGCAGTCCTTCTACCACGTGGCAGAGAATGTTGGTCCTCACGGACTTCCGCTCTCCATGCGTGCAGACTGGAACGACTGCCTCAACCTTTCATGCTTCTCGGATACACCGGGTGAGAGCTTCCAGACCTACACTTCACCGAAGTACGGTGCAGACAAGTTCTCCAAGGTGGCTGAGTCAATCTTCGTTGCAACACTCTTCACCTATGCAGGTCCCGAGTATGTGGCTCTCTGCAGGAAGAAGGGCGATGAGGCTGAGGCTGCAAAGGCTCAGGCTGAGATCGACAAGATGAAGAAGAACATCATGGATGCAGGCTGGGACGGCGAGTGGTTCCTTCGTGCATATGATGACTTCGGCAAGAAGGTCGGTTCCAAGGAGTGCGAGGAAGGTAAGATATTCATCGAGCCTCAGGGCTTTGGTATCATGTCGGATATCGGCAAGGAAGAGGGATATGCGGAGAAGGTTATCGCTGCTGTTGAGGAGAGACTCGGCTGCAAGTACGGTCTTGTTCTTAACAATCCCGCATTTACAAAGTACTACATCGAGTATGGTGAGATTTCTACCTACCCGGCAGGTTATAAGGAGAACGCAGGTGTATTCTGCCACAACAATGCATGGATGATCGCGGCTGCTGCTTACGCAGGACAGGGCGACAAGGCATTTGACTGGTATTCAAGAATAGCACCGGCCTTCCTTGAGGATATATCCGATCTTCACAGAACTGAGCCTTATGTATATGCTCAGATGATCGCAGGTAAGGATGCGGGCAGAAGCGGTGAGGCTAAGAACTCATGGCTTACAGGTACGGCTGCATGGAACTTCGTAGCTATATCACAGTACATCCTCGGTATCGTACCTGACTATGATGGTCTTAAGGTTGATCCTTCTATCCCGTCAGCATGGGATGGCTTCACAGCTACCAGACAGTTCAGAGGCGACACCTACAACATCAAGATCGAGAATCCGAACCATGTACAGAAGGGCGTTAAGAGCCTTACTGTAGACGGCAAGGCTTATGACGGCTGCGTGATCCCGGTTATCGGTGACGGCGCTGCTCATGAGGTTGTTATCACACTCGGTTAATAAATAATTGGCCGTATAAATGTATATTGAAGGAAATCGCGGATATCATTCGGGTTTCCGATAACAGACAAAGGTGGCTGTTGTACTGATCATTTAGTACGACAGCCACCTTTTTTGGCCGGACCGACAGCGTGTTTTCGTTGAAAAAGGGCATGCGAAGTGGTATATTTGCGGTATGTTTGCTCAGGTGAGGAAGGCTTGATATATGAAGAGACATATACAAAAAGGAATAGAAGAATTCATAAGCAGGGGCTATGCGCCCTGGCATATGCCGGGGCATAAGAGGAGAAAGCTTGGGGACGAGGAAGTGTCAAAGGGCTCTCTTCTTTATCGTGCCCTTGACGAAATAAATGCATATGATGTGACGGAGCTTGGAGTGACCGACGATTACTTAAGACCGGAGGGCTTCTTTAAGGATGCCTTAAATGAGCTGAAGAAGGTTTACGGAAGTGCTGCGAGCTTTTATCTGGTGAACGGTTCGACTTCGGGCATACAGGCGGCGGTCTGTGCCTGCGCGGCTAAAAGACCGGAAGCGCGGAAGATACTTGTCGGAGCGGACTGTCATAGGTCGGTGTACAATATAGCAAGGCTGATAGGGCTTGAGGTGGTCAAGCTTGATCCGGTGACTAACGGGGTAGACGGAAATGACCCGGCTGCGGTGACTAATGGGATAGACAGAGATGACTTGATTGCACTGACTAACAGGATAGACACTAAGGCATACTGCGCAATGGTCATAACCAGCCCGGATTATGACGGAGTCTGCAAGGATGTAAAGAAGGTGGCAGAGCTTGCTCACGGCATGGGGCTTCCTCTTATAGTGGATGAGGCGCATGGGGCTCATCTTGTCTTCAGTGAAAAGCAGAGGAGACTTTCGGCGCTTTATAATGATGCTGATATTGTGATCCAGAGCCTGCACAAGACCATGCCTTCGCCTACGCAGACCGCGCTTATTCATGTGATGAACGAAGAGTATGCGGACGAGGTAAGGGAGAAGATAGAGATGCTTATTTCGTCCTCCCCGTCATTTCCCATGCTTGCGGCCATGGAGAGAGCGGTTGCCTGGGCCGATGAGAACAGGGAGAGCTTCGATAAGCACCTTGAGAGGGTAAGGAAGTTTATGGACAGGCTGTCGGGAGCGGGCAGCAGGATAAGGGAGTATGCATTTGACGGTGAGAGGGATGCGCTTCGTGATAAGACCAGGATATGCCTTGCCGCGGACGGTGTGAGCGGCGAAGCGATAGAGAATGCGCTGCTTAAGGAGGGCGTGGCAGTGGAGATGTCGGCCTCCGATCATGTGGTATTGATATCCACGGTGATGGATGATGACGAAGCATTTGACAGACTGCAAAGGGCGGTTGAAAGGGCGGCGGCTGAGCTTGACGAATGCGGGAACATCTCATATAATGAGCAGACTAATGCAGTAGTCAGGATCGGGACTGTCGCACGGGAGGATATATATGTATATCCGCCCGGGAGTCCGATCGTGCTCAAGGGGCAGATCATAGATGAGGCAGCTGTCCGAAGAATAGAGGAGTATATCAAGGCCGGAAAGAAGGTACACGGTCTTTGATGCGGAGCGACAGTCGGGATCTTATATAAGGGAGTGGTGAGTATGCAGAAAGCATCGGGAAGAAAAATGAATAATCACGCGATAGGAATACTGTGTGTGATCTTCGCGGCCTTCGGGTTTTCGCTGATGACCTTCTTTGTGCGGATCTCGGGTGATGTGCCGACCATGCAGAAGGCTTTCTTCAGAAATGCGGTCGCGGCAGTCATAGCTATCGTTCCCATATTAAAGTCCGAAGATAAATTCCGGATAAAGAAGGGCTGCGGACTCGATATCTTCTTCAGGTGTTTATTCGGTACCTCGGGGCTGATATGTAACTTCTATGCGATAGACAGGATAGGGATAGCCGATGCAAATATGCTCAACAAGCTCTCGCCCTTCTTCGCGATCATATTATCGATACCGATCCTGAAGGAGGTTCCGACGAAGAGGGACTGGCTTGCGGTGGGAGTCGCATTTTTGGGTGCCCTGCTTATAATCAGGCCGTCAGCCTCGCTTACCTTGGTTCCCGGGTTGCTCGGATTGTACGGAGGCTTCGGTGCGGGCACAGCATATGTTTTCGTCAGAAAGCTCGGGCGAAAGGGAGAGAGAACGCCGGTCATCGTGCTGTGTTTTTCGCTCTTCTCCTGTCTTGTGACAGCGCCCTTCCTTATATTTGATTTCCATCCGATGACGGGTCAGCAGCTGTTATGCCTTATCCTCGCGGGAGTCGGTGCTGCCATCGGTCAGTTCTCGATAACCACTGCGTACAAGTTTGCACCGGCTAAGGATATATCCGTATTTGACTACACGCAGGTTATATTTGCGGCGATCCTCGGGATGATATTCCTCGACGAGGTGCCGGTTCTGCTGAGCATTTTGGGATATGTGATCATAATCGGAACAGCGGCCGTTCGCTGGGCAAGAATGAGAAAAATAGAAAATAATTAAAAAAACACTTTACAACTTTAACGCGCTGAAGTATACTACCGAGTGCAAGCGAAAAACAAGCGCGAACGAAGTGAGCATTTGTTTTTCGCGACGAGGTGACTTGCAAGCGTTTTGCGAAGCAAAACATAAACAAGCGAAGCTTGTGCTTGCAAGGTGCCGAATGCACGAAAAAATGGCATGCGAGGTACTACCGAGTGCAAGCGAAAAACAAGATATTATAAATAAAGGAGAACAAAAAGATGTCAGGAATGGAATTCATAAGAAAGTTACC
>ONVB01000035.1 GCA_900321145.1 uncultured Eubacteriales bacterium
GAAGCCCATAACTACTACGTCCTTGCCAACGCCGTGGCTTATGTTAGCCTTATCAAGTGCAGCTACGGCACCCTTAGCCATATCATCGTTCTCTGCGTAGATTACGTTGAAGCTCTTGTTTGCATCTATAGCTGACTGAACGATCTGCTGTGCCTTCTCTGCGTTCCACTCTGCTGTCTGCTCCTCAACGATGGTCCATCCGTTTGCTTTAGCCTTGTCAACAAGTGCTCCGGAACGTCCCTTCTGAGCTGCGGAACCCATAACACCCTGAATATGGATGATGTTGTACTCGCTCAACTTCTGGCTCTCAAGCCAGTCTGCTGCCTTCTGTCCTTCCTTGTCCATATCGGAAACGATGGAAGCCTCATAGAGTGAAGGATCTGCATCTATTGTACGGTCGAAGAGGATAACCTTAACGCCTGCTGTCTGAGCATCCTTTAACACGCCGTCCCAGCCCGCTGTATCAGCTGCAGAAAGGAGAAGATAATCAACACCGTCCTGGATGAACTTCTGAGCAGCTGCGATCTGCTCATCATTCTTCAAGCTGTAAGCAAATGAACCCTCATATCCGTTTGAGTTGCCCGGACCGAACATTGCCTGAAGGTCCTTATCGTTTGCTGTACGATATCCGGACTCGTTAGGATCGTTGTTGATAACGCCGACCTTGATCTTCTCACTGCTTGTAGCTGCAGGAGCTGCTGTTGTGTCACCGCCGCCCGATGCAGCAGTTGTCTTCTTCTCTGATGATCCGCCGCAGGCTGTCATACCGAGAGCCATAGCAGCTGTGAGTGCGAGTGTAACGATCTTCTTTCCGTATTTCTTCATAATTATACTTACCTCCCTAATTAAAATCCCTTCTTGGTTTTCAAGTAACTTGATGGTGAAAGTATAACAAATAACCTTTTTTTGATAAACGGAGAAACTTTTGAAAAAGTTATGATTTTTTATGTGATAAAAAAAAACACAAACAAAATGTTGTGTTTTTTTACGAATGTTTGATTTTTTATGATATCAGTATTCTCTCATCTCGAGAAGCTTCTCCGTAAGTGTGGTTATACGGTAGTCTTCATCCCCTATTTTTACGCTCTGAACTGTATCATCTGCCGAGAAAGCCATCTCCGTCACATAGGTATACTTCTCGTATTCCCTGCCCTCGTTCACTGAATTTATCACGCCGCGTACCGACGCGCCCTGTATGGGGTTGCACTCCACATCGAGAGCTATCTTTCCCTCCAATACCATGTTGAGTCCCGATCTTGCGGCATCAAAGGAGATAACAAGTATCTCTCCGTTTTTGATATCCGCTCCGGCCTTAAGTCCCGCAGCCTCTATCGCTTCTATAACGCCTATCGCCTCGTTGTCGTTCTCACAGTAGGCTACATTTATCTCGGGATTGGTCCTCAAAAGCCTCTCCATGACCTCTCTTCCCTTTGCGCGGGTATAGTCCGCAGGTTCTGCGGCAACTATCTTCCAGCCGTACTTTGCGGCACCTTTTTTAATTCCCTCGGTCCGGCCTATCTGCGCCGTAGCGCCAAGCGTTCCCTGGATGTCCGCTATTCTAAGCTCGCTTGCTGATATCCCCTTTGCCTTTGTATATTCATAGAGCCACTCGCAGGCCACGGCGCCCTCCTTTGCAAAGTCGGAACCGATCCACGCGGTAAAGAGTTCGTCATCCTTTACATCCACCCGCCTGTCCACAATCACGACCGGGATACCCGCATCCTTTGCTTCACCGAGTACAGCATCCCAGCCTGTCTCCGTCACGGGAGCAAGCACTATATAATCAACCTCCTGCTGGATGAACTTCCTTATGGCTATGATCTGCTTGTCCTGCTTTTGCTGTGCGTCGTCAAAGAGAAGCTCAAAACCGTTTTCTCTGGACAGAGTACTCCTGATGGACCGTGTATTTGCCTCCCTCCAGTCCGACTCCGCACCGAGCTGCGAGAAGCCGACCGTTATGTGCATATTCTCATTTTCCTCGGTGACCGCGCTATTCTTCTCGCCGCAGCCCGACATCAGGCAAAGCGCCAGAATGGCAAGCAGGTATAGTATTCTTATTTTCTTTTTGAAAGATCCTTCTCTGCGCTCGGGATGACATACAATCCTATGCATTCCGCGAGAAGCTGTCCCCGGATGCATTTTTTTCATATCCTCATTCTTCATATCATTCCACCTTCGGGATGCGCACCACGACCTTCGTTCCCTCTCCGTAGGTGCTGCTCACCCGCATTCCGTATGCTCTGCCGTAGTGCATCTGCAGTCTCTGCTCCACATTTGCCATGCCGAAGCCGTGCTGCTCATCGTCCTTTATCTCACCGCTTATAAGTCCTCTTAAATGTGCGAGCTCATCCTCCTTCATACCGATGCCGTTGTCCTCCACCGTAAGAAGTATGTCCTCGCCATCCGGCACTCCGGTTACCTTTATCATGCCCTTGCCTCTCTTGTTCTTGATGCCGTGGTAAAGTGCATTTTCAACTATCGGCTGGAGCGTGAGCTTCTGCACATAGTAATCCATGATCTCATCCGCAAAATCGAGTTCAAAGTCAAGGATATCCTGGTAGCGATACCTCTGAATGTTCAGATAACTCTTCACATGCTCCATCTCGGTCCGTATCGTGATCACGCTCTGTCCCTTAGAAAGCGAGGTCCTGAAGAAGTTCGAAAGCTCCTGAAGCATCATTATCGCCTCTTCGTTCTCTCCGGACTCCGTCATCCACATGATCGCGTCCAGGGTGTTATACAGAAAATGCGGATTTATCTGCTCCTGCAGTATCCTTAATTCCGCATCCCTCGCATTTACCTGCTCCCTGTGTATGTCGTCCACAAGCGTCTTGATCTCGCCCACCATGCTGTTGAAGCTCTCCGCAAGCGTCTCCATCTCGTCATCGCTGTTCGGATGATAGGATACGGTAAAATCGCCGCGGGCGAAGCGCTCGGTCATATCCATAAGCTCCGTCACCGGCTCGGTTATACTCTTCGTAAGCTTGTGCGACATGACAAATATAAATACGAGAATGATCACAAGCAAAATGACCATCGCTCTGACCGTGGTCACAAGGCTCGACGCCACGTAACGTCGAAGCTGCTCCATATTTGCAGCTTCATCGTATATATACTTCTGTATATCCTCCTGGACCAGAGCAGTAAGAGTTCGGATATTTACATCCAAAAGCTCCATATTCTCGTCGTAATGGCCGCCCTCCTCCACATTTGCAAGGATATCGTCCACACGCTCATCCAGGATGCCCAAAAGCTTCACCAGCTGCTCTAAGTCAGAGCGCACATTTGCCTCGGTGGCGCGGTCACGCATGCCGGAGAAGTAATCCTTAGCGCCCTTGATCAGGTTCTTCGGGTTGTCGTCCTTAAGCTTGGTCTCCGGATCGGTCCAGTTAGCCGAACCGATTATGATGCGGTACATGGTCTCATCCATGGACTCCTTGAAGCTCATATTGTAGGTATTGGTTCCTGTGATATTTCTGACAAGCTGATCGTACTCCCTGTGGTAAGAATAAAGCCGTGAAAGCGCATAGCCGGCCAGACCTGCAAGCGGGAGCACGCAGATCCATATATAAGTGATGATCCTGTATCGGATCCTGCTTTTTTTACGCTTTTCCCTGTTCATCCTGTCTTGCCCTCCGGTACTCCTTCGGCGGTTGGCCGACAGTCTTCTTGAAAATGGAACTGAAATAATGCGGGTCGCGGTAGCCCACCTCGAAGCCTACATCAGAGGTTTTAAGCGAGGTGCAGGTCAAGAGCTCCTTCGCCTTCTCGATCCTGACCGCAGTCAGATAATCTATGAA
>ONVB01000144.1 GCA_900321145.1 uncultured Eubacteriales bacterium
ATAAAACATCTGTCACTGTTACTACTCCTGGATCAACCATGTAGCAAACAAGATAGTTATCTACTAC
Organism: uncultured Eubacteriales bacterium; assembly: GCA_900321145.1. Taxonomy (GTDB): domain Bacteria; phylum Bacillota; class Clostridia; order Lachnospirales; family Lachnospiraceae; genus Coprococcus_C. The sequence continues at coordinate 68 of ONVB01000144.1, forward strand.
CATTCGTCTCAACCCCCAGGAGTGCTCCGGTTCCAACTCAAATAAAGCAAATCTGTCCGGGAAAGAATCTAATTTCAAAATTGCATCTGCAATACAATTATACTGCCCCAAGGCATTCTCCGGTGCTAATAATAACCGGGTTGCAATGTATTCATAAATCTTTTCCATATCTGCAAGAGCTTCATCTGTAATCTTTACTTCATATTTATCCATTAAGAATGACTCTCCCTAAATTTTACAAAAGCATCCGCAGCATTCTGCGTTCTGCCATCCTTATAATCTTCATAACCTCGTTGAAGTTTGGCGTGGAGCTGTGCTTCTGTCATCTGTGATGCATCGATATCTACCGGTGGCTTTGGTACTGTAACCGAAAAAGGAATACCACCTACCAATACAACCTGATTAAGAAACATATCAACTGCCGTAGACATAGGAATGCCAAGTCTTGTAAGAATTGTTTCTGCATCTGATTTTAATGTAGGATTCACTCTTAAATTAAGTGTTGCTGATTTTTCCATACTCATCACCTCCAATCAATACAATTGTAACGACATTGTTGTTACTTGTCAATCGACATTGTATTGTGATTCCCGCTGTTATCAAATTGTTATCTTCGGGGCGCAAAAAAGGCTTTCAACATTATTTCTACAAAATAAAACTGCAGGCAACCACAAGGATTACCTGCAATCTATTAACATCATCTGTACCAGATGAACGGGATAACACAAATGTATTATTCGTATTCTACGGTTGCCGGCGGCTTCGGAGTATAGTCAAAGAGAACTCTGTTTATACCCGGAACCTCGGTTATTATGCGGTTTACAAGGTGGTCGATCAGCTCGTCGGAGAGATGCTCTACCGTAACCTCCATAACATCAGTGGTGTTGATGGCACGGATAATACACGGCCAGTCGAAGGTACGCTTGCCGTCCTTGACTCCGGTCGACTTGAAGTCGGGAACAACGGTGAAGTACTGCCATACCTTGCCCTCAAGACCGTTCTTTGCGAATTCCTCACGGAGGATTGCATCCGACTCGCGGACAGCCTCAAGCCTGTCGCGGGTGATGGCACCGGGGCAGCGAACGCCGAGTCCGGGGCCGGGGAAGGGCTGACGGTAAACCATGTTATCGGGAAGACCGAGTTCCTTGCCCACTACTCGTACCTCATCCTTGAACAGGATGCGCACCGGCTCCACAAGCTCAAAGTTCATATCCTCGGGAAGACCACCTGCATTGTGATGAGCCTTTATTCCTGCCTCGCTCTCAAGGATATCCGGCCATATGGTCCCCTGCGCCAGGAACTCTATACCGTCAAGCTTTCTTGCCTCCTCGGCAAATACCTCTATGAATTCTCCGCCGATTATCTTTCTCTTTGTCTCCGGATCGGTAACACCGGCGAGCTTGTCCAAGAACCTGTCGGTAGCGTCCACATACACAAGATTGGCATCCATCTCATCACGGAATACCTTTATTACCTGCTCGGGCTCACCCTTTCTTAAGAGTCCGTGATTGACATGTACGCATACGAGCTGCTTGCCTACCGCCTTGATCAAAAGCGCGGCAACCACAGATGAATCCACACCGCCCGAGAGGGCCAGGAGAACCTTTTTATCTCCTATCTGTGCCTGCATCTTGGCTATCTGTTCGTCAATAAACTTCTTTGCGAGCTCCGGAGTCGTGATACGCTCCATGGAGTCAGGTCTTGATTCAAGCATCTTTCTTACCTCCGTTTTTAAATATTATATGCACAAAAGAATTAAGGAAACGCATTTGCCCTGCGTTTCCTTAAAAATAATATCATATACAAAATGTCGGTGCAACTTATATTTGCAGATGTTTGCTCTACACCAGCTCGGCAAGCTCGAACAGAAGCTGCTCCGTCTTCTCCCAGCCGAGGCACGGATCTGTGATAGACTTGCCATACACGCCCTCGCCTATCTTCTGAGCGCCGTCCTCGATGTAGCTCTCTATCATAAGACCCTTTACAAGCTTATGGATCTCGGGGTTCACCTTTCTCGAATGCATAACATCCTTGGCGATCCTTATCTGCTCCAGGTACTTCTTGCCGGAATTCGAGTGGTTGGTATCGATGATGGCTGCCGGGTTCTTAAGTCCGAGCTCCTCATAGGAATCGAGAAGTCTTCTTAAGTCCTCGTAATGGTAGTTCGGCATACTCTGTCCGAACTGGTTCACATAGCCTCTCATGATCGCATGAGCGAGCGGGTTGCCGGTAGTCTTGACCTCCCAACCTCTGTAAAGGAACTTCTGCGGGTTCTGTGCCGCGATGATCGAGTTCATCATGACTGACATATCACCGCTGGTAGGATTCTTCATACCTGCCGGAATACCTATACCGCTGGCTACTATCCTGTGCTGCTGATCCTCGACAGACCTTGCGCCGACTGCCACATACGACAGGAGGTCGGATAAGTATCTGTGGTTTTCGGGATAGAGCATCTCCTCCGCACAGGTGAAGCCTGTCTCTCTTACCACTCTTGCGTGCATCTCTCTGATAGCGATTATACCCGCGAGCATATCCTCATCCCCTTCGGGATTGGGCTGGTGAAGCATACCCTTGTAGCCGAGGCCCGTAGTACGCGGCTTGTTCGTATAAACTCTCGGGATTATAAATATCTTATCCTTGATCTTCTCATAAGCCTTCGCAAGGCGGTTCATGTAATCGAGCAC
>ONVB01000045.1 GCA_900321145.1 uncultured Eubacteriales bacterium
CGAAGCGCTCAACCCCGAGGTTTTTGAGAGAATATACAAGTCTACGGGACTTTCGATCATGGAGGGCTTCGGACAGTCGGAGTCTTCGATGATAGTCGGAAATATAAAGGGAGTTATGCCTAAGCCTGGCTCGATGGGCAAGCCCAACCCGGGCTATGAGGTAGTTCTGCTCGATCAGGACGGAGTACCCTGTACTCCGGGAAAGACCGGTGAGCTGTGTGTCAAGGTTGACGGAGACACAAGACCCTGCGGACTGTTCAAGGGTTATTATTTAGACGAAGAAAAAACCGAAAATGTAATATATGAGGGCTATTATCATACGGGAGATACCGCATATGTTGATGCGGACGGTTACTACTGGTATGTCGGAAGAGTGGATGATGTGATAAAGTCCACCGGTTACCGTGTGGGTCCTTTCGAGATAGAAAATGAGATCATGAAGCTGCCGTATGTCCTGGAATGTGCGGTTACCGCCGTTCCCGATCCCATAAGAGGACAGGCGATAAAAGCGAGTGTGGTTTTGACTGAAGGAACCGAAGGCACGGACAACTTAAAGAGACAGATGATGAAAGCGTTAAGAGCGGTGCTTGCATCATACAAGCGACCTAAGATACTTGAGTTTGTGGCTGATCTTCCCAAGACGTCGTCGGGCAAGATAAAGAGGTCGGAGATCAAAGAGAGGGATTGGAAGAAGGATGAGTGACAGAATAGTTATTACCGGAATGGGTGCGGTGACACCTTGCGGAATAGGAGTGGATGAATTCTGGGCAGGCCTTGTGAAGGGCGAGAGCGCAGTCGGAAAGATAAGCTCCTTTGATGCATCCTCACTTCCGGTTCAGATCGCAGCGGAGATAAAGGATTTTGATCCGCTTAAATATATGGATAAGAAACATACGAGAGAACTTGCACCGTTTATGCAGTATGCATTTGCGGCAGCAACCGAGGCTATGGAGGATGCAGGAATAGCGGCAGCTCCCGAGGACAGAAACATACCGGGAGACAGGATAGGAATATCCTTCGGAACTGCATTTGCAGGCTTTGCGGAGATTGCAGAGACACAGGACGGTATAAGCAGGGGCGAGCACAGCAAGGTCAGCCCGCGCTTCGTACCGAAGGTCATAGGCAACATAGCTGCAGCGCAGATAGCCATAGCAAAGGGCTTTACCGGTCCGTCCATGACCGTGACGACAGCCTGCTCTTCGGGGGCGGATGCCATAACCAACGGTGCCATGCTCTTAAAGTCGGGCGATGCGGATGTCATGCTCTGTGTGGGCGCAGAAGCTGCAACCTGCGCACTGAATATACTCGGACTTTCGGGAGCGCATGCGCTCTCTACCGCAAATGAGATGCCTCAGAAGGCCTCGCGCCCGTTTGATGAAGGCCGGAACGGCTTTGTTATGGGAGAGGGCGGAGGTGCCATAATCATAGAGACAGAGGAGCATGCCAGGGCAAGAGGAGCCAAAATACATGCGGTTCTTCTTTCGTGTGCCAACAGCACCGATGGTTATCATGTAACCTCACCTCATCCGGACGGGATCGGTGCCATACAGTGTATGGAAAGCTGCATAAGGAAGGCCGGACTTTCGGTTAGCGATGTAGATTATATCAATGCTCACGGTACTTCGACACCGGTGGGTGATGTGATAGAGACAAGGGCTATACATACTCTTTTCGGGGAGCATGCCGGAAAGCTTATGGTATCCTCGACAAAGGGTACGACCGGACATATGATGGGTGCCGGCGGAGTGACCGAGGTCATAGCCTGCGTAAAGTCGATAGAGGAGGGAATAGTTCCTCCCACGGCCAACTTAGAGACACCTGATGATAAGTGTGACCTTGACTATGTACCGCTTAAAGCAAGAAAGGCTGACGTTAAAGTGGCTATGTCCAATGCCTTTGGCTTCGGAGGACAGAATTCAAGCATACTTGTGGGAAGATACGAGTAATGACTAATACAGTAGACAAAACAAAAGGATTAAGCGGAAGCCTGCTGAAGATAATAGCCTGCGTGACCATGTTCATAGATCACGCGGGCTATGCTCTTGTGTACCAGGCTCTTGTCGGAGACAGGGCGAATTTTGATGTCGAAGGGAAGCTGATACATAACGGGCTGTTTTTTATATACAAGACGATGCAGGGGATAGGAAGGATAGCTTTTCCCATCTTTATCTTCATGCTGATAGAGGGGTATTTCCATACGCATGACAGGTGGAAATATCTGTTGAGAATCGGTATATTTGCCCTTGTCTCGGAGGTTCCGTTCGATGTTTCATTTTACCTGACACAGCGGGAGATGCTTGAGGGCAAGTTCATAGAGTTTGCCAATCAGAATGTGTTTTTTACCCTGTTCATAGGGCTTTTTGCGGTGATACTGATCGATACGCTGATAGGGCTTAAGCTTGATATCATGCTCAAGGGACTGCTTGTCTTAGGCATCGGGGGCGGACTTGCATATCTCGGGCATGTGACCAAAACGGATTACGGCATGGTCGGCGTGTGTGCCATAGAAGCGGCATATCTTATAAGAAAGGCAGAGAAGGTGATCGGCCTTGACAAGGACTCGCCCGTAAGGAGCAACGCGGCGGCAGCTTTGCTTATATGCGCGGTGCTGCAGTTTGCGGGAGTACATGAGGTTCCGGCTGTGGCAGCCATTCCGCTGATCGCTTTCTACAATGGGGAAAGAGGACGGTACATGAAGTATACGTTCTACATTTTTTACCCGCTTCATCTGCTTATACTCGGCTTGATCAAGTTCATCATCTTCGAATGATACGGATGAGGCTTTTAACATGTTATATGATAAATCCGGGTGAATATTTCGTGAATTCGTCATTTTTATACTTTATTTTTGAAATGAAGTGTGTTATATATATGTAGTTGTTCAAAGAAAACAGCATAGTAATAAGAAGTTTTGGAAAGGAATAGGGCAATGAAAAAGAGCATTAAAAGAGTACTTGCCGCAGCACTTATAGGTATCGGAACCTTGGGACTTTGCGGTTGTGGCGGTAAGGTGAACGGCGTAAATGTAAACAAGATGATAGATAAGTTCTCCACCTACGGAAATGCGGGTGATTACAAGTCTATAGAGTATAAGCTCACAACTACCGACGTGAATGATGATATGGTCAAGGGACAGATCGATTATATGATCAGTCAGAAGACCGTGACCGAGGATATCACGGAGGGTGAGGTTGCAATGGGTGATACCGCAAATATCGATTTCGTCGGAAGCATAGACGGAGTTGAGTTTGAGGGCGGTAATTCAAACGGACAGGGTTATGATCTTACCCTCGGTTCGGGAAGCTTCATCCCGGGATTTGAGGATCAGGTTGCAGGTCACAAGATCGGTGAGACATTTGATGTAAATGTAACCTTCCCCGAGGATTACCAGTCGGCAGATCTTGCCGGAAAGGCCGCAGTGTTCAAGGTTACGATCAATTCCGCAAAGAAGAACACTACTCCCGAATATAATGATGAATTTGTAAAAGCCAATTCCGAGTATAATACCGTTGCCGAGTTCGAGGCGGGCTTAAAGAAGGACATGACGGAGTATTATGCAAAGACTGATAAGAATGCAAACAGATCAGCGATCATTTCGGCGCTTGTTGATCAGACAGTCGTAGAGAAGTTCCCCGAGCAGGAGACCGAAGAGCTTCTCAAGAAGACCATGAAGAGGATAGAGGATACAGCTTCACAGTATGGTTACGACACTGCAACCTATGTTACCACATACCTCGGCTACTCCAGTGAGGATGCCTTCAAGGATTACGTGAAGGGCGTGGTAGAAGATCACATCAAGGAAAAGATAGCTATCTGCTCCGTAGCAAAGACTGAGAACAAGAGTGTTAACAACAAAGAGGTTGAGGATTATATCCAGACCATGATAGATGATTACGGTTATGATGACAGGGAGGCCGTATTAGAGGATTACACGGAGGAGGATCTCGTGTACTATGCTCTTGAGGATAAGATATGTACATATCTTTTAGAGGTTGTTCCTCCTACGGTTGCTACTGATACCGATGCCGAGTAGCCTTAAAAATCGGGCATCTTGGTATAAAATACCATAAAAAGTGCCTATTTTTAAGAATTTTCTATTGATATAACGTAAAGAATGTAGTAAAATCAATATATCGGCGAGACCGAAACATATTATTTCAAAGGAGATAAGGACTATGAATAAGACAGAGCTTGCAGCAGCAATCGCTGAGGAGGCCGGCCTTTCAAAGAAGGATGCCGAGGCAGCAGTTAAAGCATTTGTAAAGGTTGTATCTGAGGAACTTCAGAAGAAGGAGAAGGTACAGCTTATCGGATTTGGTACATTTGAGACAAGCGAGAGAAAGGCAAGAACAGCCAGAAATCCTCAGACAGGTGAGTCTATAAAGATCAAGGCTGCAGCAGTGCCGAAGTTCAAGGCAGGTAAGGCTTTAAAGGAGCTTGTTAACAGCAAGCCGAAGAAGTCCGCAAAGAAGAAGTAATAACTCCTTGCGTCAGACGCCCCGTATAAGCGGGGCGTCTTTCATTAGTGTAAAGGTCTCGTTCATTTATATATAATAATTGATTAGATAGGAAAATGATATGCCATATACAGATTATGAGAAAGCCCAGAAGCTGGGTGTAAAAGCGTTAAGAGCAGCCATTGTGAAGGGTGAAAATGAGTACCTTCCTGTTTTGGATGAAGTACTTGAGGGAGTTGATCTCGTAGGTGAGCAGCTGCTCGGCCTCTACGATATACCTCTTGACAGAGTGGTAGGAACCAGTACACAGGGGCGTACCTACGCTTTCGCAAACAATTTCATGCCCATACTGGACCTGAAGAGCGAATTCGGAGCGAAATGGACTTCGTTGTATGACAGCCAGATAGAAGAAGGAATTCATGAGCCTGTAAAGGTTTTTGAATACATGGCAAACTACTATGTGGTTGAGGGTAACAAGAGAGTTTCGGTCTTAAAATATCTTGAAGCCTCTACCATTCCCGCGATAGTCACAAGGAAGATACCGAAGCTGACCGACGATCCGCAGGTCAGGATATACTATGAGTATATGGACTGCTTTAAGTATACGGGAATAAACTATCTGTGGTTTTCGCAGGAAGGGTGCTTTAAGAAGCTGCTTGAGCTTACCTCCGAGAATCCCAAGGCCGTATGGACCGAGGATCAGAGAAAGGACTTCGGATCGTTCAACCACAGATTCAGTATGGTTATAAAGAGCATGGGCTTAGAGAAGCTTCATATGATGATAAGCGAAGCGCTCCTTGTGTTTATAGACATATACGGTTATGAGGAGGTCAAGAATCTCTCGGATGCAGAGCTTAAGACCAAGATAAGCATACTGTGGGAGGAGTTCGCTGCAGAGGCAAAGGGCAGGGAGATGACACTTCGTATGGAACCGACCAAGGAGGGCAGAAAGAGCCTGATGGATTACTTCTTCTCGCCTTCGCAGAAGAAGATCACGGTCGGCTTTATATTTGACAAGGATCCGAAGAACTCCGACTGGCTGTATGCACATGAACTCGGAAGACTTTACTTAGAGGAGAATCATCCGGATACGATAAAGACCTTGGAGGCGCATAACCTGAATGATGAATCCGAGATAACAACGGCGATAGACGGTATGATAGCGGAGGGTGCAAGCATTATATTTACCACCTCCTCGCGCATGGAGGCGGTTTCACTCAAGGCTGCGGCAAACAACCCCAAGGTTACCATATTGAACTGTTCCATAGAGACTACGCACAGGGTAATGAGAACCTACTACGCACGTCTTTACGAGGTTAAGTTCCTGTCGGGCATGATAGCCGGGGCACTGACCAAGAGCGGGCGTATAGGATACTTGGCGGACTATCCGATAGTCGGTATGCCGGCAAATATAAATGCCTTTGCCCTCGGCGCAAGGATGATGAATCCGGAAGCAAGAGTATTTCTCGAGTGGACGAAGATCAAAGGATCTTCGAGAGAGCTTGCTATAGAGCATTTCAAGAGACATGAGGTTCACTTCATATCCGATCAGGATATGATAAAGCCGAATGAGGAGGGAAGGCTGTTCGGACTGTATCACCTGGATGACGACGGCCTGGTGAACATAGCGAGTCCCATATATAACTGGGGTGTGTTCTACGACAAGCTTATATCGAGTATCAAGTCGGGAACCTATCAGCAGGAGGACGACAAGGATGTAAAGTCCATCAATTACTGGTGGGGATTATCCGCGGGAGTTGTGGATATAATCCTTTCACAGAAGATACCCGAGAGCACGAGACAGATAGTGAACCTTATGAGGGAGCTTATCGTGGAAGGAAGGTTCAATCCCTTCGCGGGTACATTTCGCTCGCAGGATGGCCTGATCAGGAATAATGACGACAAGGAAGGGCTCGCTCCGGAAGAAATACTGGATATGAACTATCTTGTGGAAAATGTAGTGGGTTCGATACCCGATAAGGATATGCTTGACGATGCCGCGAGGGCTATCGTGGAGATCAAGGGCGTTGAATAGGAAGGTGCGAAGGGGACAACATGAGGGTATTGTTACTTGCGGATGAGGAGTCGAAGTACTATTGGGACTTCTTTGAGCAAAGCAAGCTTGAAGGCATAGATTTGATCGTGTCCTGCGGTGATCTGGCACCGCAGTTCCTGTCATTTATGGCCACTTTTGCGAAGTGTCCGGTGCTGTATATACACGGGAATCACGATAATTGCTATGATGACACTCCGCCGGACGGCTGTGTGAGTATAGAGGATACCATATATGAGTATCAGGGAAAGTACATCGCGGGACTCGGCGGGAGTATGGCTTATAACGGCGGAAAGTATCAGTTTACCGATAAAGCCATGAACAGGCGGGTCATAAAGCTTATGCTCAAGATGAAATTAAAGAGAATAAAGCACCTGGATCTTTTTGTGGCGCACGCGCCGGCGTACAAGTTAAACGACAGCGACGATCTGCCGCATACGGGTTTTGCCGCTTTTTATAAGATACTGGATAGGGTGAAGCCTTCGGTTTTTGCCCACGGACATGTGCATATTAATTATGGACGTGACTTTAAGCGCGATTCGGATTATAATGGTGTCCGTGTTGTGAACGCATACGAGAAGTATATTATAGAGATATAAGAAAAAATGGGATATAAAGATTCTTCGGGCGTGAAGAGGTGGTTTTGACAAGACTGATCGTCGTGTCATGTCTTACGCAACGCTGATCGGACTGCGAAGGATCTTAAAGAGGAGAGAG
>ONVB01000240.1 GCA_900321145.1 uncultured Eubacteriales bacterium
AAAAGTCTTACTCATCCCCTAAAGCTCAGAGTGTTACTGCCTGTTGAAATAATCGATGCCACTGTCCGGCTGAAAGTAAGTTCTTATTTATCCAATCCTGCCAACCGTAGCTTTGTACATATGTCCTGTACTTTATGGTAAAAGGCGCTGCTGCCGCCTTTGACGCAGGCATGATCTGCAGAGTCAGAATCGTTATTATTATGGCAAGAAAATAAGCGATTATCTTTTTGATTTGTTTCATTTCATCTTCAACCTTTATCATAACGCAGATTTAGCAGGTATGAATTCCTAAAAGTATATGCGATGTAGTTTTCGACTTGATCACATAAGGAAATGTATCATATAGAACGATAAAGAAAAAATGCAACCAACTATATAGCTGGCTGCATTATCTTTATCAATTATGCAACCTTCAAGTAGTCAATAACAGATACCTCTTGTAAGACAGATTTAACAGAATTGACCAGTTTTTCCAATCGCTCCGAAACTTCATCACTAAAAGTAGTTTCTCCGCATATCTGACATTCAAGACAAGGGACATTTTTTATAACTATAATACAGCCCTTGTATTCTACTGTAAAAGTAGTGGATGTATTGATTTTGTCATCTCTAAAACATGAATTGCACATAGTTAATTCTCCTTTCTTGTTTTATAATCAGATTCCCAATGTTCTAAGTCGGGATAATATGCCGAAATAATAATTATTCTTCTGCCATTAAACCCCACCACCACATGAATAGCATCATGCGTATGTACAAGCATTCTCAGAATTAAGCACGAAGGATATGATGCTTAATGAGCATTATTCTCATCCAGCGGATAATCTTCTATAATTTCACCACAAAGAATACAATCCGCGATATCTTTTTTGGATATATCCCTTTCGAGCATTCTCTTCAAACAATGAGCTTTATATTCTACCGGTACGCCTGAGGTAAAGGCATTTCTTAGCTCCATTATATCCATAGCATCACCTTTTTCCTTATTATCTCAAGTTGAAGATGAACCCTATCGTAGCTTCTGCATTGATCTCTTTTTAGAAGCTCCTCAAGCTTTAATTCTTCATTTGTGGCAGGCATCATCTTTTTGTTTCCCTTTTTCTTCCATTCTCAAAAGTTAGAAATCATATCATAAAGCAGACACAAGAAAGGATGATTTCCTCCGGTGCCTACATAGTTTTCAGCGCCTTACAGACTACACTCTCCTTAATCACTGCTTACTACTTATAATTATAGGGGTGTTAGTGAAAGAAATCAAGTTTTTCCTTGGCATTCTCAATCTTTTTACGCTGCAAGGGTTACTATTCACAGGCCCACTGTAAGCCATATCTCCCTTATATGAGCACTCTCCTTATGAGCATTTTCAAGTTCTGTCTCAAGGCGTTTTATAACACGCTATTCCGCTTCATGAGTTCTTCTGAAATCATCCTGCATCCGGACATACTTTTCTCCGGACTAAAAAGCGCTAACTCTATCATTTAACAGTTTTATCTAAAAAAAGATCAGCCCTATCCAGAAGAATACCTATTCCGTCTTTTGATCCCTGCACAGACCGCAAGCCCGATTGCCGAAAGCAGCATGATGCAGGCCACCTGCCTTACGTCAATCGGTGCGTCATCTCCGGTCTGCGGGGATTCGATCTCTATAAGGTTCACGTCGTACTGCGCGGTATCGACTATACCCGCCTCGGTTCGGTCGGACAGGGTGTAGATAAGCCTGTCACAGCTTCTGAGTTTAAGCCCCGTGAAGCTTTCACCCCTGCTGCCCTTGACGAACCTGTCTGATAAGGTTCCGTCCGTCATGAACTCGCTCACCGAGGAGTCCACAGTCCACTCGGCTCCGACATTGACGGATACTTCGAAAGAGCTTCCGAACGGGAGGATGATCGAGAGCACTCCATCCTTTAAGTTCGTGTATATATCAAGCTCAAAGGGACGCGTCGGCGCATCTCTTTCTATGCCGTTTTCATCAGCTTTGAATGAAATGCTTTCACCGGCCGCATTCTTGATGACCACGCTTGCACCCTCCGCGGGGATGCTCATCGACAGCGTCCTGTAAGCCGAATAGTTGTAGCTGTCGCTGTAGTAGGTGTCCTGAGTCTTAAGCCACGAGCGGATAACCTCGTTCGCATGGGAGTGTGAGCCGAGCTGCGATGCATTTCCCATAAATGTTGCAAGCTGACACATCTGACTGCAATTCCAGTTGAAGCCAAACTCTCCCGTGTCGGGGTTTATGCTTATCAGATCAAGGCTTTTCTCCTGCCTGTCAAAGATCAGCGCGATGAACACATCAAGGAGGGCTTTGCCGTTTGCATATGAGTCACCAACGATCTCACTTATCTCCTCCTCGGTGTAGCCCGAGATTGCGGCAGTTTCTTCAACTGCCTTCATAAATGTATAGCCGGCCACACTGCCGAGCCTGTTAAGCATCTCGTCGCCGGAGAACTCCCAGGTGTCTATGCCTTCTTCAAGCACTGCTTTAAGCCTGTTTATATCCTCTGCGGGAAACCCTGCGTCTCCCACCCATTCTTCGAGCTCGCTCTCCGCTAATCTAAGCCCTATGGAAAGCATACCCTTTAACTCTTCCCTCACGGAAGCCCGCTCGGTCTCGTCTGCTTCATTCCACAGCTCCATACCCTCACGGCATACGTAATATGCAAGCGTCAGCATTCCGACCGACTTTATGTTTTCATGCATCATAAGATTGTTTAAAAGCCTGCCCGGTCGATCGGAGTAGTCACCCTTGAAGTACTTTACCAGAGTCGAGATCGGACGCTGATACTCTGCGGCATAAGCGGCGCGACTTCCCGGAAGCGCGGCCACGGCAGAAAACCTCTCTTTAAAGAAGCCCTCGAGCGATGTCGGAAGCCCCTGAACATTCTCAAAATCCGGCTCCACCGCAAATGTCCCGTCACCCTTGAACTTAAACGGGATATACTTGTCCGGATCGTAGGTGCTTCCGTCAGCGACATACTTATCATATAACACAGGGTTTGTCGCAGCTAAGAACGACAGCATGGACGCCTTGTTCTCGGGATTATCCCTTGCAGTCGCCGGATCGTAACCCACATTTATCCTGTGGTCCACACCATATCTTGCAAATCCATAATCCTCAAACGCAACCATCGGTGTCATATCATAATCGGACACGAAATTATGTACAAATGTATAGGAGGCCAAAGCTGCCGAATTCTCATCTCCGGTTCCTCCATATGCCGCTCTCGGTGTGCCGAATGTATATACATACATATCCTCCCTGCCCAGGCTCACGCCCGCCGGAAGAAGCTCACCGATATGGTCACATATATACGGCGTCGCTATGTTGACAGCACCTGCGCCGCGGCTGTAGCCCACAGCCCACAGCTTCACATTTCCCGCTGCCTGCGGATGCCCCGCAAAGTAGCCTGCAACATAGCTTTTGAAGAATTCTATATATCTGTTCTTTGCAAAAAGAAAACCTTCGGACTCATCCGACTCGCTCCCGTCACCTATCCTGACATTGCCCGCCCATTCTGCCGCATAGTTTGCATTTCTCGGCGTGAAGGCGATCAGCGTGTATGGCTTTCCGTTTATCACCGTCTGCTTTGCCGCCGCACATACTCCAAAGGACAGACCATCCTTATCCGGCCAGTTCACAAAGTCATCATTTGCCGCAAATGAATCAAAACCGAGACTTGTGAGGAAGCTTTCCGCATTCTTCGGCTGATTCTCTTTGATACCGTCATTTAAAGCATTCTGGCTTGCTATACCCGCCGCAGCGAAAGCCATGGATGCCGATGCCAAGTGAGGATTGCACAAGGATGCCGGAAACTCAAAGAATTCGTCTGTGTAGATAACCTCATCCGAGCTAAGATCCTCATATACATCATGCGGCGCAAACGAAAAACCCTCGCTGTATATATCTCCTCTGTCAGCCGCCTTGACACTGGCGGAAACCGGGAGCAAAATATTCAGCAGCATCGCCACCACAGTGACGATTGCCGCTACAGTTTTTCTACTCATACCGTACCCTCCCCAAATCATATCCTTCGACAACACTATTTCCAGAAGTCCAGCTCATCCTCCGCAAGTCCGATATCCTTAGCCTTAAACTCCGGTTTGACTCCCGCTTTTTTCTGCTTTTCATAATCTCTTAACGCATCTATGGCCACCTTGCCAAGAAGCATACAGCAGGGCAGGTTGATCAGGGTCATGCCGCCCATGGTGATGTCAGCCATAGCCCAGGCAGCATTCATCGGGATCACGGCGCCGATCAGAACGATCACCGCACAGGCCACGTGAAAACCACGCATAAACATCTTTGACGGCTGTCTCTTCTTGTTCAGGAATATAAGCGCATTGTCCACATAGAACAGATTTCCGAGCAGGGTGGTAAATGCAAAGAGCACCATGGCTATGGTGATAAACACCGGACCTGCCTTACCGAACACCGTAGATATCGCATTCTGCACATAAGGCGCACCCGAAACCGCCTCGCTTCTCTCCACTCCGCTCGCAAGGCACATAAGAGCAGTCGCAGTGCACAGGAGCAGGGTATCGATATATACCGATAAGGTCTGTACCAGGCCCTGCTTTGCCGGGTGGGAAACCTTCGCCGAGGCCGAAGCATTTGGTGCCGAACCCACACCTGCCTCGTTTGAATAAAGCCCTCGCTTGATACCGTAGATCATACACGAGCCCGCAACTCCTCCGAAGATCGCCTTAAAGTCAAATGCGTCCTTGAATATCATCGCGAACATCTCCGGAACATGCGTAATATGCGCACAGATAACCACAAGAGAGATTGCAACATAGGCCACTCCCATGACCGGAACTATAACACTTGTTAATTTCACTATCCTCTTACCGCCGCCAAGCAGGCAGTAGCCGGTCAGCACAGCAAGTATTCCGCCCACAACCCAAGGTGTGATACTTTTATCATAAAAAGAATACGCCTCAAAGGTCGACTGCAGATTGTACGAGCAAAGGAGATTGAATCCCACCGCATAGGTTGCTATAAGAAATACGCAAAATGTACCGGCAAGCACAGGTGCATGAAGCGCCTTCTCTATGTAGTATGCCGGACCGCCATAGCTCTCACCGTCGCTGTTCTTTCTCTTATATATCTGAGCCAGCGTACTCTCTATGAAGGCCGATGCCGCACCTACTATACACATGATCCACATCCAGAAGCAGGCTCCCGGTCCGCCGAGACACAAAGCCGTTGACACTCCCACTATATTTCCGGTTCCTACACGCGATGCGGTAGATACGAGCATAGCCTGCAGTGAAGACACAGTCTTCTTGTCCTCCGGTGGCTCCATAAGAAGCCGTATGGACTCCGGGAACAGTCTGATCTGTACCCCCTTCGTAAGAACCGTAAAGTAGATTCCCGCTATAGCCATAACGATGATCAAAAGCGGGTAATACATGAAGCTGTCAATCTTGTCCAGTATCTCAGTTATCATAAATCCCCTCCGTTATATAGTCTTCTTCGCCCATACGCTATTATTCTAAAACATCGTTCAACCTTGCCAGTGTCTGTAAATATAGTAAGATTGAACGATGTAATGATATTATCTGTATTGATTTACTGCCCTGCAGCCGCAAAGAGCGCTGCGATCTCATCAGGTGAAAGTTGCCTGTTCGGATCATCATTTACCGGAGCTGCCGCTGCCTGTTCTGCTGCCTTTGCCGCCTCCTCGGCTGCTCTTGCCGCTTCTTCTGCCGCCTTTGCCTCGGCAACCTCTGCCTCTGTTCTTATCGGAGGCGCCGGTGTAGCCGCCGCAAAGAGCGCCGCGATTTCATCAGCACTGAGCTGTCTGTTCGGATCATCATTTGCCGGAGCTGCCGCTGCACCCGGGAACTGTATCACGTTATCTATCGGTTCTTCGACTGCCGGTCCCGGTTCTGCTGCCGGCTCCTCTGCCTTCGGTTCTTCCTTTGCTGCGGGCGCTGCCGCCTGTGCGAAGAGTGCCGCTATCTCGTCCGGACTTAACTGCTTATTCGGATCGTCGCTTACCGGGGTTATCGCTACCGGTTCTTCAGCTACAGGCTCGGGTTCTGCTGCTGGTTCTTCTGCTACCGGCTCAGGCTCTGCAACTGGTTCTTCCATTGCTGCGGGTGCTGCCGCCTGCGCAAAGAGCGCTGCTATCTCATCAGGACTTAACTGCTTATTCGGATCGTCGCTTACCGGTGTTATCGCTGCCGATTCTTCGACTGCCGGCTCGGGCTCTGCTGCCGGTTCTTCAGCTACAGGCTCAGGCTCGGCTACCGGTTCCTCCTTTGCTGCGGGTGCTGCCGCCTGCGCGAAGAGTGCTGCTATCTCATCAGGACTTAACTGCTTATTCGGATCGTCGCTTACCGGTGTTATCGCTGCCGGTTCCGGTTCTGCTGCCGGTTCTGCTGCCGGTTCTGCTGCTACCGGCTCACCGATAGATGCCATAGCATCGAGGAAGTCTTGTGAAAGGAGTCCGTCTGAATCCATAAAGGATGGAAGCTCGGCTTCCGCAACCGGTGTTTGCTCGATAACTGCTGCAGGCTCTTTGGCTGAACCGTCGACCGGAGCGAACTCGTCAAGGAACGAAGCGACCGCCATGGTCTGCTCAACCTCCTCTGCCGCAACAGACGGTACCGTGAGGTCTATATCAAGAGAAGTGTCTTCAACTTCAGTTTTATCAAGATTCTCGGAATCCTCATCCGAAACAGGCTGTGAGAATGTTTCCGCAACTGTCTGAACAGGCTGTGCCGCAACTGCTTCAACAGACTGCGAATCAACTGTCTCAACAGGCTGCGAAGCTCCTGCCGGAACCGATACATTTACGACGGGTGCCGGGACATTTACAACCGGAGGCTCGATATTTACCACGGGCGGTTCCACATTTACAACCGGTGCGGGGATATCAACCTTTATTCCTCCTATCGTATCCTTAACCGAACTCAGCTCTTCGCCGAGCTTGCTTATACTCTCTGCAAGCCCACTGCTTATACTGCTGACGGAATCCGATATCTTGTCATGGCCGGTCTGGTTGTACTTCACAAACACCTTCACGGCCTTCTCCATGGTTTCGCTTATCTCACGGGAGGTTGATTTAAGCGACTGTGACTGTGAAGCTGTCATCCGCGCAAGCTCGGAGTTGGTCTTTCTGATCTGAACATAGGTCGCCTTGGCAAGGCGCTCCATGGTATCATCTTTATCCTCTCCGCTTTCCGCGGCCAGCTTTTCAACCGAGGCCTGAATGGTCTCCTGTATGTAATTCCTCAGCTCCTCTTCACGCTGTTGTTTAAGCTTAAGCAGGGCGAGCAGGAATATATATGCCGATACGCAGAGCACCACCGACACTCCTGCTATATATATGGGTTTATCCTTGAATTCAAAGAGACAATATAGAAAACCAAGGAATGAAGCAACGCTTATCATCCCCAATGCAACAATCCTTCTGTACAATGCGTTCATAGCACCCTCCCGATAATCATAATTATGAATATTTTACCATAGTTTTGCGCGGATTTCTACTATAAACTTTACGCTAATTGTATATGGAAAGAAACGGCCGAAGGTGGTAGAATTGAACAGGATTAACAACTTGGAGGTGTGTGACATGGAAAAATCGAATCCGAAAGCTTTACTGCCTATCGCTGTGTTTCTTATCCTGTATCTCGGAAACGGGATCTATTTTGAGTACATCTCGCCCTCGGAGGGGCAGATGGGTTTTTATGTAGTTTCGGTAGTTTTAGCTTTCTCAATCGCTCTGATCGTAGCCTTTCTACAAAATCGCGGTCAGTCCTTCGAAGAAAAGATCAGTATTTGTGCTAAGGGAATCGGAGATGACAATATCGTCATCATGCTTTTTATCTTTATCCTGGCAGGCGCGTTTAGCGGGATTGCCAAGGCTGCGGGCGGAGCATCAAGCACCGCAAACCTTCTCTTAAGCATCATTCCGGGAAGGTTTGCGGTGCCGGGACTGTTCCTGATTGCCTGCCTGATCTCCATGGCCATGGGAACCAGTGTGGGAACGATCACAGTCATTGCGCCGATTGCCTGTGAGGTTTCCAAAAACGGAGGTATGCCGCTTGCGCTTACTGTCGGAGTCGTGGTTGGCGGTGCCATGTTCGGTGACAATCTCTCATTTATCTCGGACACTACGATTGCCGCAACAAAGACACAGGGCGTGGAGATGAAAGACAAGTTTAAGACTAACATACGCGTAGCCTTGCCGGCGGCGGTTATCACCTTTATTGTTTTGATTGTTTACGCAGTTCTGAGCAAGGGTGTCTCTCTTGGTTCGTTTGATTACAATATCTGGCAGGCACTTCCCTACTTCGTAGTACTTGTCATGTCGATCATAGGGTTAAATGTATTTCTTGTGCTCATGGTCGGCTGTATACTCTTCGCGCTTGTGGGTGCATTTACCGGATCACTTACCTACGCCTCTGCTCTTGCTTCCATGGGGGACGGAATTGAGGGTATGTTTGAGACCATGATCGTAACAATCCTGGTTGCTTCGATAGCCGCGCTCATGCGCGAAAACGGCGGCTTCGCTGCAATCCTTTCGTTCATCCGCAAAAAGGCCAAGACCAAGAAGGGCGGAATGCTCGGCATAGCCGGACTCACTGCATTCATGGATATCGCTACTGCCAACAATACTGTCGCCATCGTAATCGCTGCTCCGATTGCAAAGGATATCAGCACTGAGTACGGAATAGATTCGAAGAAAACTGCTTCCCTTTTAGACACCTGCTCGTGCATTGCCCAGGGCATTATCCCCTACGGCGCACAGCTTCTCGTCGCAGCCGGAATCGCGCAGCTTACGAGCTTTTCCCTGATTCCGTTTTTGATCTATCCGTTTGTGCTGATCGTGTTTGTGATTATTTCCGTTTTGAGAGAGAAAAAGTGATTAGCACTAACCACATGTACTTCACTATCCAAGGACAATCCTTGATACCGAACAAGGGGGGAAGGCTGACCGAGGCTCTCCCCGACGATACATGTCCGCAAAGCGGCCGCCTGTCCGCAGGATTAATACCAAACCCTTATTTTCAGAAAATGACTAATGCCGACTCTTTATCATACTCTCTCTTGTATATTCTTTCACTATTATCGTCACCAATGATATAAATCATGACAATCTTCCCCTTGCTGTCAAATACTACATGGGCCTCAGTTCCATCATTCAGTTTCCAAACATGGTAAATAATTCCCGAACCCTTGACACCATATGGGCCTATATCCGCAACAATATCTTCCAAAGAGCTATCCTTATCAAGATTTTCAAAGTACTCTCTTGTACGATTCATAGCAAAACCAGTACCGTTATCTGTAACCATATTCTCTGAAACCAACTGTGACTTCCCACAAGCGGTTAACGATAGTACAATGGTTACAGTAATAAGAGCTAAAGATATCTTTTGTATTTTCTTCATCACGCCTGCTGTACCTTTGTATTTGTTATAGCAACCTGATCACCGGTGACCGTGGCATATATCGGCCGGCTCATATCGGATAACACAGCCGTATTTCTTATGAATACGCCGGCATTTTCGGTTATAACGGTTATTTTATTGTCACCGACAGTAAATCTTACCTCTGTATCGTATCCATCATAGCCCTTCTTCAGATCATCAGTCGCACTGCCGGCCTTGTCGCTTAAGTCGTTAAGTCTGATAAACATTTTTCATTTAATAATCTCCACATTTTTCCTGAACACCGCATCAGGAAGCATAAAACGGTAGTGTTTCAAGTATAATTCCTTGATCCGCTCCTCCGAATGAACTGCATTCGCACCTGTCTCAATAATTATAAAATGCACTCCGAAGCAAAGAGCTTTTACTCCCGTGTCCTTGAAGCCGTTACGATAATAAAACTCCATCCTTCTTTTACACAGAACTCTTTTCTCATCATTTTCCTCAAACGCAGGATCCTCAATTTCTCCGATAATGCTCTCGGCTTCCGACAGGTATTCGCTAAGCATTCCAAGCATCGTCCCTCCAATGCCCTCGTTTCAGTGATTCGGGTAAACCGCCAGATAGTCGATCAGGTAGTCCTTCCCATGCTTTAAGAGAAATGCATAGCCCAACATATCTTCTCCGTCAAACAGTCCAAGGCATTCGTAAGCTCCTTTATCCAGGCACTGCTTGATAATACTGAGCGGTTTTAATTCCGCCGGAGGGAAATCCTCTTTCATCCGTTCCATATACACTTTTTCTATCTGTATTATCGAGAGTTTTTTTCAGTTGCATAATCATTCTCTTCTGCCGTTTCTATGCCGATTGATTCTTTATCAGGGAATACTAAGATTTCATTAATGTTCCCTGCTTTGTTCTTTATTCCAAAAACATTTTTACATAATCAACTGTAATCCGCTGCTGTTCTTCCCATGATATCTCAGCATCTCCGTCACCCTTTTGGATACCGTAATCCCCGAATTGTGCATGATTTCCGCCTTGGATCACGTATTCACTTGATTCCTTAGGCCAATTCTTTTTATTCTCGTTGTACTTTCCGGCATCGATCACATTATCATTGCTGCCGTAGATTGAAAGAAGCCGGTCGTTATCGCTTATCTTCTTAGTGGCAAATGCAGCCAAAAGTATCACACCATCATATTCAGCTTCATGCTTAGCTTCGTAAACAGCTGCCATCGCGCCTCCCATGGAATGCCCGGCCATATACCACTCCTTGTAATCATAGGCACTGCGAATACTGTCTGCTTTGTTAACACCAAACACAGCAAGCCTAAAAGGCATGGATACAAGGAATACATCCGTTCCTTCTTCTGCGATTTTTCTAAGAAGCGGGGCATATGCCTTTTCCTCAACCTTTGCTCCTGGATAAAATATAATAGCCTTCTCTGTTCCCGGACCGTCAAACAGGTATCCCGAGCTTATCTCTTCCACAACAAACAGGTCGTCCGATTTCAAGGCCTCAAGCGCTCTGTCTCCCGCATGGTAATAAATCGACAGATAAACAATCGCGACACCGAGAAAAGCCACAATAATCGCGGCAATTACTATCAGAATAACCTTTATCGTCTTTTTTGCTTTATTATTCATATAGTCTAAATCCTTTCAGATAAAAGGAAGAAGCAGTCTTTTGCTCAAAAATAGGGATACACATTTCGTACCCCTATTTGAAAGCATAAGCATTAGATTTACTTTATAAACTACACCAGTTGATCGATAGCCTTAGCAAACTGATCGGCGCATGAGGTTCCCCTCATACCGCACTGGTTTCCGCGGAGAATGTCTGCTATCTCCTTTGCGTCCTTGCCCTCGACCAGCCTTCCTATGGCCTTCAGGTTGCCGTTGCAGCCGCCTGTGAAACGCACATCGTGAAGCTTATTCTCTGCGTCCACATCAAAGTCTATCTTCATAGAACACACGCCGCTCGGCGAAAATGTATAATGTTCCATCTCAAACCTCCGTATGTTAAACGACCTACTCAACCGTAACCGACTTTGCCAGGTTCCTCGGCTTGTCCACATCGAGACCCTTCGCCTCCGAGGTGTAGTATGCGATAAGCTGAAGTACGACCGCAGTCGCAAATGAGGTGAACTCCGGATCGACCCTCGGTATCCTGACATGTCTGTCACAGATGCTCGGATCTTCAACCTTCTCATCCATGCTTACAAGCACTACATAGGCGCCCCTCGCCTTGACCTCACGGATGTTTGAGATAACCTTCGCGTATACATCCTCCTGTGTCGCAAGAGCGATAACAGGAACATTATCAGCGATAAGAGCTATGGTTCCGTGCTTTAACTCGCCCGCAGCATAAGCCTCCGCGTGCACATAGCTTATCTCCTTCAGCTTTAAAGCAGCCTCAAGAGCCATGGTATAATCAAGGCCGCGTCCTATATAGAATGTATCGAGCGCCATCTTGATATGGTTTGCAACTCTCTTTATGCCATCGGCTATCCTCAGGGTTTCCTCTATGATGTTCGGTGCTGACATAAGCTTGGAGATAAACTTCCTTGCCTCATCCTCGCTCATCTTGCCTTTAACAAGTCCCATACGGCATGCTATAAGGTACATGGCCGATATCTGGACCGTATAAGCCTTCGTACTTGCAACCGCTATTTCCGGGCCGGCATGTGTATAGAGCACATAATCGCTCTCCCTTGCTATGGTCGAGCCCTTTACATTTACTATCGAGAGCACCTTTGAGCCGCGGCTCTTCGCAAGCTTTAACGCCTCTAAGGTATCTATGGTCTCACCCGACTGTGAGAGCACTATGGTCAGTGTCTTGTCATCTATGATCGGATCCTTGTATCTGAATTCCGAAGCGATCTCAACCGTAACCGGTATCCGCAGCAGCTTCTCTATAAGGCTCTTTCCCACAAGTCCGGCATGCATGGCCGTACCGCAGGCAACCACGGTGACATTCTCACAATTCTTGAATATCTCATCATCTATTCCGTCGTCCGTAAAGTCCGGAAGTCCCTCCGCAACCCTCGGAGTGATCGTATTCCTTAATGCGTCCGGCTGCTCGTAGATCTCCTTGAGCATGAAGAAGGGATATCCGCCCTTCTGAGCATCCTTTATGTCCCAGTTTACTGAAAGTATCTGCGGCTTAACCTCATTTCCCTTAAGGTCAAATACCGTGATACCGCTTTCCTCGAGCTTTAAGATATGGTACTCCGGAACCACAAAATAATCCTTTGAAAACTCGATCAAAGCCGTGATGTCCGACGCTATAACCGAACCCTCATCCGTCGAGGTTGCAACCATCGGGCTCACATTTCTTATCGCGTAGATCACGCCCGGCTTGTCCTTGAACATGATACACAGGGCAAATGCTCCGGATATCACCTTGACTGCCTTCTTGATGGCAGCCTCGGGCTCACCTTCATAAAACTTATCTATAAGCGCAGCGACAACCTCACTGTCCGTCTCCGATACAAGCTTGCCTGCCAGACCGTACTCAGTGATAAGCTGCTTGTAGTTCTCTATGATACCGTTATGTATAAGCGCAACCTGCCCCACACGATGCGGATGAGCATTCACATCCGTCACTCCTCCGTGTGTAGCCCACCTTGTATGCCCTATGCCGCAGGTGGCCTCATAATTGTCACCCGACATAAGCTTCGCGAGCTCTTCAACCTTCCCTGTCCTCTTTCTCAGGATAAAATCCGAACCGTCCATAAGGCAGAGTCCCGCGCTGTCGTAGCCTCTGTACTCGAGACGTCTCAAGCCCTCGATTATTATGTTCATTGCCGGTTTCTTACCTGTAAATCCAATGATTCCGCACATATTAATTCTCCTCCTCGGGGATAGTCACCGTTTCATCGTTATAGATTTGTCTTAAGTATTCCTTTGCTTTCGATATCGTCTGTCCGTCAGGCT
Source organism: uncultured Eubacteriales bacterium (assembly GCA_900321145.1). Lineage (GTDB taxonomy): Bacteria > Bacillota > Clostridia > Lachnospirales > Lachnospiraceae > Coprococcus_C. The sequence continues at coordinate 13,323 of ONVB01000240.1, forward strand.
CCATTACATAAAGGAGCTGATCGCCGGCCGAGTAAGTCACGCCCTGAGAGTCAAAACCGTCTACACTGTACTTCTGCACATCCCAGGCAATGGACTGATCGAGCTGCATCTTTACGAAATCAGCGATACGGTTATAATCCATACTGGTCACCACCGTATCCGACACGCTGTTCAGTACCTTCTTGTAATTCTTAAGGAAGTCCGATGATGTCGCCTTGCCTATCATAGCCTCGATGACCTTCATCTGGTTCTTTCCTCTTGTCCTGTCACCATCAGGGAACTGTCTCGATCTCGCAAAGTTTAACGCCGCTGTTCCGTCGAGCTGGTTTACACCTACCGTGTAGGTATTTCCGTCCTGCTCGAAATCATAGTCCGAGTAAACCTCTATGCCGCCGAGCGCATCAATTATATCCGTAAAGCCCTTGAAGTTGATCCTCACATAATCGTCGATATTCACTCCGTACAGAAGCTCCATGGTGTCCACCGATACATTTACACCGTGGCTGCCCGTGTGAGTGAGCTTATCCTTGGCCCCGCCGCCTATGGAGATCGGCACATAATAATCTCGCGGCGTATGTATCAGAAGCACCTGATGTGTCTTGAAGTTGATCACCACGAGGATGTTCACATCACTGTTGCTGTTGACATTTGCCGAACCTCTGGTGTCCACTCCGCTCACATAAAGCGTGAGCACATTATCACCGTAAATGTAACGCTTCTTGTCCTCAACATCATCATTGTCCACCGACGGAGACTCAATCTCCTTGTAGCCTATAGACCGAACCTTCGTCTTGAAATCCTCGTAGCCCTTAGCCTCGGTGATGAAGCTCTCATAACCGCTGTTTAAAATGATTGCTCCCACATCACCCTTGTAGAGTGCGGTAACCAGCATAAAGGCATTGTCGTACTCCACGGTCTCGACCTCTTTCTTGAGCTCTATGTTGATATCCTCTAAGAATATCTCGGTATTCGCCCTGTCAAGATCCTTAAGTATTCCGAACTTGTAATCTATCGCATCGTTTATATTCTGTGCCTTGTCCTCATACAGAACATAAACCTGAATGTTGTCTATCTTAGTTTTGACTCCGCTCATCTCGGCTATCTTATCGCCCGTAAACTTCATGTAATTGCAGGCTAAAAGAAGTACGAGTGAAAGCACGATCGACAGTACTTTAGCTATGATCCCCGTCACCTTCCAATGCTGAAGCGCTATGAAAAGCACCGTCAGCGCAAGCAGTCCGACTCCCACTATCGCTATCAGCTTTGCCGGTATAAGCTCGGTGTTAAGCGCAACTCCGACCGTTACACACCCCATCACGAAGAAACCTATCGCAAGCAGATAACCTATCGGTTTTGCCAGCTTGCTCTCCTTCTTTTCCTTTTTATCCTTGTCACTCTTTTCGGCCATTTCTCTCCTTTTTTCGTCCCTGTCCGTAAGCGAAAACCTTGTTTATGATAAAGTTGATCGGTACATTTATAAAGATATTTATGATAGGCGCCACAACCTCTGAAAGGTGAAGCACATCTATCCACAGATACAGAAGCAGCATGTTCAGGAAAAGTCCGGTGAACGCATACGAGATATAGGTTTTGATGAGCGTCTTCCACCACACACGAGCTTCACCTTCCGCTGCCTTAAAGACATATCTGTTGTTCCAGAAGTATGACCAGAGCACGCTTAAGATGAAGGCCATCGCCTGCGCGGGAATATAGCGCTTATCCGTCATCCCGCATTGCGCAAAAATATACAAAAACAGCAGGTACAGCAAATAATTGACCAGTGTATTGCTCACACCCACCACACAGAACTTTACAAACTGAAGAAAGCTTTTTTTGCCTTCTTCGTCCGGGGTACGCCCCGCAATCTTTAATACCAGTGTGTAAAACCATATCGCCGGCTTCTCGATAACCGTCCAGGCCGCCGTAAGAATCTTACTCATAATCTCTCAAACAACTCCGTATCTTGATCATACGCGTAAGACTCACCAAAGGGACGGTATACATCAGACGCCGTCACCGTTCTTTGCTTCATTTGTCTCTTACGCAACTAAAGAGACTCCACGCTCTAAGGCGCGGAGCCTCTTTTTATATTTAGAATTCGGGCTCTATAAGTCCGTAGGTATTACCTCTTCTCTTATATACCACATTTACCTCGTCTGTCTCGGCATTTCTGAATACATAGAAATTGTGGCCCAAAAGCTCCATCTGAACACATGCATCCTCGGGATACATAGGCTTAACGGCAAATCTCTTGCTTCTGATGATCTTAACTTCCTCATCATCTCCGTCCTCTTCAGTGAAGAAAGCATCTGCCATATATGCCTTGTTCTGCTCCTTATCGGTTATCTTCTTCTTGTAACGCGTTACCTGACGCTCGATAACCTCCACGACAAGGTCGATCGATACATACATATCATCGCTTGACTGCTCGGCTCTTATGATATGTCCCTTCATCGGGATAGTAACCTCGATCTTCTGCCTTTCCTTCTCAACCGAAAATGTAACCTGTACATCGGTATCCGCCGCAAAAAACTTCTCGAGTCTTCCGAGCTTCTCATAGATAGCTGACTTTAAACCCTCTGTAACATCAATGTTTTTACCACTTATAGTATACTTCATATACTCCACCCCTTACCTTTGTCATCTATGCATCCGAGTTAACAAATGCACGAAATTATTGTAACATTTTTCACGCATTCTTGCAACTTAAAAAAACTATTCACGCGACTGCTGATCGAGCATTACAATTCAGCGCCTTACCACCGCATGATGTTCTCGAAAAATGCGACCTGCCGGAGTTACCGCCCGGTTACCGAATTGTCACACGGGAACACTATATCTTCATTCTTGCAGATATGCTTACCCTTCAAGCGCTTCTTTGGCAAGGCGGTCCGCCTCCTCGTTCCACTTAACGCCCGTATGCGCGGCAACCTTGGTAAAGCGTATCTTTATATATTTCATACGCTCGCGCATGTATGCCGCATATTTCTGCGTGAGCTCCTTGTTGGTCTTCCATGCTCCGGTCGCCCACATCTCTATCCCGGCGTAGTCGTAGCATATCTCGAGCTCGCTATAACCGTGCTCTATGCACCACTTGACGGCATTCATCGAACCGAGCATCTCGCCCGTTACATTTCTTAAGAGTGCCGATTCCGGATCGTCTCCTCTTCCCGAAAATGACTCAACGCTTCCGTCGGGAAGTAGCATCACGCAGCCGTAGGAATAGCGATGCCTTGCAGTATCAAAGCTCCCGTCCACGTAGGCCGTAAGCTGCGCCGGCTTTTCGCCCTCCACAACAGCGCCGATCGCACCGCCGTCGACCACACTGCCACTCGCCGCACTGTCGACCGTATCCACCGGCGCAAAACCCGCTGTCTTTGCCGGATGATCCTGCTTTACGGCACCGACCCCCACCGCACTTTTAATATCTGCATTATTAGACAAAAGGAAGGCTTGTGCCTCCCCCTTGTCCGTAAAGCTCTTGTATATGGCTCCGGAGAAGCCGTCCACCGAGTTCTTGCAGGCTTCCCATGTATCGAAAAGCCCGACGGTCTTCCCCTTTGCAACTGCATAAATCTTCTTAGCCATTATTTCTCCATAAGCCAGAAGGCTGCGCTGTAAGGAGCAAGCTCCGAGCCGCCTCCGAAGTCATGCGGATTTCCGGTTATAAGGTCTGTCGCCATGCCGCAGCCCGCGTCAAAATGTGCCGTATAAGGCTTATCGCTTGCATTTATCGCCACGAGCACACGCTCTTTATCCGTCTTTCTCTCAAATATGCACTGCTCATTTGTAAGAACCACCGAACGGAAACCGCCGTAGTTTAAAGCATAGCTGTTCTTCTTTGCATCGGCAAGCTTGGCTATCCAGTCAGTGAGCTCGTTCCACTCCGGTGCCTCAAACGAAGGACGAAGCGACGGGTCGCCGTTCTCCTTCCTACCCTCTGCTCCCCACTCGCTTCCGTAATACACGCACGGCATGCCTGGCATACCGAAGGCAAGCGCGTAGATCAAAGGAAGGTGAGCCTTGTTGTTCAGTATGGAGGCAACCCTCGTCACATCATGATTGTCCACGAAGGAAAGCAGGTGCATGCCGCGAAGCTGGCACCAGTCCTCGGGACCGAACTGCCTCTGAAGGCTGTGAACTATCTCGAACATGTTCATGCTGTTGAAGCTTGAGTAAAGCCCCTTGTAGCAGGCGTAGTTGGTGGCGGAATGGAGCATCTCGTTATTGACGAACATACTGTAATCGCCGTGAAGCAGCTCACCTAAGAGAAGGAACTCTTCCTTTAAACCGTCACAGTAGCCTCTTAACCTCTTTAAGAAATCACGGTCGAGGCAGTAAGCCACATCAAGCCTTAAGCCGTCTATCTCAAAGTAATCAACCCAGTATTTTATCTTATCGAAAATATGCTGAACAACGGCTTCATTTCTCAAGTTGAGCTTGACTAAGTCGTAATTTCCTTCCCAACCCTCGTACCAGAAACCGTCATTGTAGTTAGAATTGCCGTCGAAGCTTAAGTGGAACCAGTCCTTGTACTCCGAGTCCCATTTCTTCTCCTGAACGTCCTTAAATGCAAAGAAGCCTCTTCCGACATGATTGAACACACCGTCAAGAACTACCTTGATCCCTTCCTCGTGAAGCTTGGCCACAAGCTCCTTGAAGTCCTCGTTGGTGCCGAGGCGCTTGTCGATCAGGCCGTAATCGCGGGTGTTGTAACCGTGCGTGTCGGACTCGAAAACCGGTGAGAAGTAGATGGCGTTTATACCAAGCTTCTTCATATGAGGTATCCAGTCCTCGACCTTCTTTATACGATGCTCCAAAACCCCGTCATTCTCAAACGGAGCTCCGCAGAAACCAAGCGGATATATCTGGTAAAATACACTTTCAAATGCCCACATAATTCATGTCCTCCCTTTATGCTTTAGATCACTTTATTCTATACATTTTCGGGGAAATGTCAAGTTTTCGAGCCGATGCCAATCCGGTTTTCGGCGTGGATCTACGCTTCGAAACTTGTGTTTTATCCTGTTTTTTAGCCGGATATTCCCATCAGGTCCATGATCAGAAGTTCAACTGCCAGCTGGTCCTTCTCCCGCCCTGTTTTAATGTTGTTGTCCGCCTGCTGGCAGCGGTCAAAGGCCGCGATAAGCTCCTTCTCGGTGTACCTGTTGGCAATACTGATATACTTGCCCATATAGTAGGAATTCACGCCTGTGAGCTTTGCTATCTGTGCTTTATCCGCACCGGTCCCTAATGCAAATCTCGCCTCCTCAAGTATCCTGTACTGCCTCGTGATAAGGTACAGAATCCTCATCATCGGTTCTCTCAGCGAAAGAAGATCCGCGTAGAGAGAAAGTGCTTTCTTACTGTTCCTTTCGGATATGGCATCTATCATCTCAAATATCTTGTTTTCCGCCTGACTTATACAGAGCGCATGCACATCTGCTTCACTGATGCGCTTTGTCTCCATACTGTATCCGATCAGTTTATCCACCTCGTTACGAAGGGCTGTCATATTATGCCCCACAGCAGAAAGCAAAGTAAACACAGCTGTGTCATCACAGGTCACGTCCTCATCCTTAAAGAGCTTCCTGATCCAGTTGATCAGATCACCCTCGCTCGGAGTTTCGAAGCTTAATACCTTGCCAGCTTTGTCGGCCGCTTTGTAGATCTTGGTCCTCTTGTCGACCTCACGCTCGCAGAAGATCAGTACCGTCGTGTCAGGCAGCTCTTCCAAAAGCTTCTCTACGGTCTCGTTTCCCTTTTTGAAAAAGCCCGAATCGTCCACGAGACACACTCTTCTGTCCGCAAAAAAGGGAAGAGACTGACAGGTCTGGACTATGTCATCTGCCTTCGCAGCGTCTGTCTTGAACACGGCATAATTCATGGAATCTGACGGATCGACCAGCGCCTCCGTCAGATTTTTCAAAAACTGCCGTTTTAAGTACTCCTCTTCACCGCAAAACAAATAAAGCCGCGCGAACTCCCCGGACTTTATATCCTCATTTATTATCTTTATAGGATCCTTTACTTTCTTCTTTTCTGCCATATATTTTCCTTAAACAGGGGACGATTATTCTTATGCTCTCTTTTCCTTTGCCTGCTTAGCAAGATTCACAAACGAATATACCGCAAGCACGAGTGCAAGTACAACAAGCAATGCTGCAAGAATTGCCTGCACATAAGCCCAGATATCTGCCGTACCGTCTGAAACAAGCTTTATCTTGCCCATTATGGTCTGTACAAGAGAGGTAATGGTCACGATAAGCATGAATACCATGGGGATGTAGAACATCTTATTGTTTCTTCCCACCTTACCGAGCCATGTACATACCGCAAGAAGTCCGACTGCCGCAAGAAGCTGGTTTGCAGCACCGAAGAGCGGCCATATCTTTGCATAACCCGTCATTCCGAGACCGACACCGAGAACCACGGTGATAACGGTTGAGAAGTACGGATTGCAAAGTATCTTCTTTGCTCCTGTTACATCCTTGACTGTCTCTCCCGATGAAAGCCAGAACTCCTGGAACATGTATCTCGCTAGTCTGGTTGCCGTATCTAGAGATGTAAGGCAGAATACCGATACAGCGAGAACGAACATACTGTATATGATGTCAACAAGCGGGCTGTCAGCACCGAAGACGGTTCCGATCATCTGAGAGACACCACCGGCAAATACAGCTGTCGGGCTCGTAAGGCCTGTTGAAGCAAGTGCCTCCTTGTCAACATTTACGGTGTGCCATACAAAGCCTACCGCACAGAGTGAGATAACAGCAACTATACACTCTATAAGCATTGAACCGTAAGCTACAGGACGGGCGTTCACCTCATTGTCGATCTGCTTGGAGGTTGTACCCGATGAAACAAGTGAATGGAAGCCGGAAATTGCACCGCAGGCAATCGTCACGAACAGAGCCGGGAACATATAACCCGAAGCAAAAAGTCCGTTTGAACCCTCGATATTAAATCCCGCGAAAGCAGGTATATCCACATTGCCCTTTCCTGCTATCGCAGAACCGATTATGGCTACGACAGCCACGGCAATCATAAAGTACAGCAGGAATGAACTTAAGTAGTCTCTCGGCTGGAGAAGTATCCACACCGGAGTTACCGAAGCGATAAGGATGTATACTGCAAGTATCCACATCCACATATTATAAGATATGCTTATCGGATAGAAATTCATACCGATTGCAACTATGATTATGATACCGACAACACCGATTATCGAAGCCGGACCGATCGGTACATTCTTCCTGTATACCAGGAAACCGAATACTATCGCAAGAACTATGAACAAAAGCGAAATCATGGCTGTCTGCTGATGAGAGGTAAGCGCCTCACCCTCTAAAGCAACGCCTGCTGCCGAGGTGCTTCCGAAGGTGCTCGCAACTATCGAGCTGAAAGCTGCAACCACAAGGAGCAGAGTGAGATAGCCGAAAATGATGAATATCTTCTTGGCCATCCTGCCCATTGCGTCGTCAATAACCTCACCGATCGACTGACCTTTGTGGCGGATAGATGCGAAAAGCGCACCGAAATCATGCACGCCGCCGAAGAAGATACCGCCGATAAGAACCCAGAGCAGCACCGGTATCCATCCGAAGATTGCTGCCTGAATAGGTCCGTTGATCGGGCCTGCGCCTGCAATTGATGAGAAATGATGGCCCATAAGGACCGGAGCCTTGGCAGGTACATAATCCACGCCATCCTCCAACTCATGCGCAGGTGTCTTCTTGCTCGGATCGACTCCCCACTGTTCTGCAAGCCACTTGCCATAGAAGACATAACCGCAGAGCAAAACTACGATACTGATGATAAGTATCAACGCTGTGTTCACTTAAATCCCTTCTTTCTTAAAATGTGTTTGGGTTTCTTTATCTTCAAGCAGTTTCACTGCTCAAAAATCTTATTATAAAACTCCGTCAGATGCTTTGCCTGCTTGCAGGAGTATGCTTTTTTACCCTCAAGATCGGCCAAGATCAGATGTCCCTCAACATGGCCGCGAATAGTCATCAGGTAATTCTTTTCGTACCTGAAGTCCTTCACAGCCTGTACCACAGCATCTTCCGGAGATCGTTCGCAGATAAACGCAACCGTAACATATGAATACAAATGATCCTTCTCCGGGTATTTCTTTCCCTTCCTCACAAGCTCCGGCTCCATGTGTTCTGTCATCAGAAGCCGTGCTTCTTCAATATCAGCTTCAACTACCCTCTCCCGTTCAAGGAAGAGGATGTGCTCAAAGCCGTGGATACTCCATAGATTAGCCTTGGGGCTGATCACATACTTCTCGCTTATCGAAGAAAAGAAGCCGTACGCCGAAGCTACGATATCACCTATTTTATAATCCCTTGTGATATCAAACGATTTTTGATATTCACAGAGAAGCTTCTCCAAGTATTCAGCCTTATCGGACATCTGTGCATTCTCCCGCGTATTGAATATAATCATTTCGTATTATAGACCTTTTTGAACGGTTTGCAACAGTTAATACCGCTTAGTTTTGTCACCTTATCCTTCCGGAATGATCAATATCCCATTTTCATCAGTCCGCCGCTTTCTCTCTCTTTTTTCTTTAGTCCGCCGCTTTCTCTCTCTTTTTTCTTTAATCCGCCGCTTTCTCACATTCTTTCATTTACACCGTTAATTCCGCTTGTTTCCCGCGCAGCAAAAAAACGCTCCCTTTTTTTGAGCTTCATTCTATTCTAAGTAATGCCCGTTTTCGCCTTATTGCCGAAGAGTTCCCGGGTTTCCAAACTGAATTTTCGGTTTTGGCTACCTTTTTCCGCTTTTTCGCCATCTTTGTAGCCATTTTCTGATTTTCCGGACTGTTTTTTGCGGTTTTGGCTACCTTTTTTCCGATTT
>ONVB01000073.1 GCA_900321145.1 uncultured Eubacteriales bacterium
CTCCATCGCTGTCGCGTGGTTTTCGGTCACAAAGTCACCCTTATCCTCCTTTGCCGCAAGCTCAAGAGCAAGGGCCATCTCGGAAAGTCCGCTTATACCGAAGGTCTTTGAGTTGCTCTTTAATGCATGTATCAGTACACTGTATCCTCTCCAGTCCTTTTGTTCAAGCTTCTCACCGAGCTGACCGGCCTTCTTTTCATATGAAGCGGCATATTCTCCGAGCATCTCACAGAAGAGCTCCATATTGTCCGCAAAGTATACTATACCGGCGTCGACATCAATCCCGGCCGCCTTAAGCTTATTCATATCATACGGGTAAGCTCCGCTGCCTTCTTCCTTTTGCTCTGCCTGTGAAGCATCGGATTCTCTTGTCTTTGTTTCAGTCCGTTCATTTCCGGTCAAAGTGCTCTCTTCCGGCGTGGCAAAAGCGCTCCCCGGAAGATACTTCTTCAGCGCCTCCATCATATCCTTAAGATCTATCGGCTTGGACAGATAATCATCAAAGCCCGCTTCGATGTACTTCTCTTTGGCCCCGACCACAGCATTCGCGGTCAATACTATCACCCTGCATTCCGGCGGGATAAGCGATCTTGCTTTAAGCGTGGCAAGTGTCTCCACACCATCCATCTGCGGCATCATGTGATCGAGCAATACTACATCATAGGTTTTCTTTTCCATAAGCTCTATAGCACGCATACCCGACGAAGCAGTGTCAGGCTTTATATCACAGAGCCTTAAAAGATTCATAGCCACTTTCAGGTTCATATCATTATCATCAACAACAAGAACCTTCGCCGAAGGTGCACTTATAGTCTCCTCGACCTTCTTTGTGCTTCGCATCCTCGCAACATTGGCACTGTAATCACCCATCGGAGTGTCGTCGACCACCTTTTGATCTATAGTAAAGCTGAACGTCGAGCCTACATTATATGTACTTTCCACCCGAAGCCTGCTGCCCATCAGATCGAGCAGGCTGGTTACTATGGATATGCCAAGTCCGGTGCCCTCTATATTTCGATTCTTTCTCTCCTCGAGCCTCTCAAAGGATACGGCAAGCTTATCCATATCCTCATTCTTTATCCCGATACCTGTATCCGCAACGGAAACGAATATGCTTACGTCTTCATCCTTCTTTAATGCTTTTTCACCGACAACTCTCATGGTAAATGTTACGCTTCCGCGCTCGGTATACTTCACCGCATTGGTAAGCAGGTTCATGATCACCTGCGCAAATCTTACATCGTCACCGTACAGCGAGCTCGGGAGCTCACTGTCTATTTCAAGCTTCAGCTCAAGGCCTTTTGCCTCCGCTCTCTGTGCTATGGAGTTGACCAGATCGTTTACGAACGAAGCAGTATCGTACTTTACCGGTACGATATCCATCTTCCCATCTTCAATCTTGGAGAAATCAAGTATGCTGTTGATAAGAGCAAGCAGCGTTGTTCCTGCCGAATCTATATTCTCGGCATATTCTATTATCGCCTTGTCCTTTGACTCGCGGAGTATCATCTCATTCATACCGAGAACCGCGTTGATAGGAGTCCTGATCTCGTGGGACATTTGGGCTAAGAACCTGCTTTTTGCGTTGCTTGCCATCTCGAGCTTTCTGGCCACATCTATCTCCTTGGTCATATCAAAGAATGCGCAGAGGAAACAAAAAGGATCTCCGAAATTATCCTTGATAGCACTCATGCTCACTGAATATGCTCTGTTTCCTCTCTTACTCCAAAGTCTCGCGACATACACTTCGTCAAGTGAATTAAGGAACATATCCCTTACAGTATCCTCATCAACATCAAAAATGTCGGTTATACTTTCGGCACCGTCCTTCGTACTGTCAAGGAATTGTCTCGAGTATCGGTTCTCCATGACCATCTCTCTGTCCGTATTGAAGACGATGATCCCCGCATCTATGAATTCAAAGAGCTTCTCGGTTATATTTCCCATGCGTATGTCAAACGAATTAAGCTGCGTGGCGCCGTACCACACCACTATCGTACACACGGCCGCGCCAAATCCCGAAGTCGACACCGACGGGAGCCCGAGCATAGGCATAAATGTGTCCGGAAGACAAAATGCTATCAATCCAAAATTGGCTATGCAGAGTATCATCAGGAAACGCTTCATGCGCTTCAGCTCCGTTTTCCTGTACCAAAGTATCCAATACACAAAGAGATTAAGGAACATAACAACGACAAAAACCGTGTGAAGATTTCTGTTGATCTGAAACTCCGGATTGGCATGCCAGGTAGTCCAGCTTCCCTTCTTGACAAATATATCAAGCCCTTCCATAGAGAAGAAATAAAAATCGACTGCACCAAACCCGACAAGCAAAAGTCTCGTTAATATACGTGTAAGTCTCCTGACTCCTGAGCTCTCGGTTACGAGAAAAAGCTCAGTCAGCAAAAAGGCCTGAACGGCAAGGATACCGGGCTTACGCAACAGTTCACACACATCAAAATTATCTATAACACCGATCAATGCATAGCTCATGCACCATAAGGCAGCAAAAATACCGTAAAGCAATATGTAGATGCGCATATTACCCGATGTATCGCGATTTCTCATATAAAAGCTTATACCCATGATCGCCGATACAGTGCCCATTATGAATAATATACAGTTACTTAAGATCCACATATTAAACAAGTCCTTTCTCAAATGATCATGTTATCAATCCATATCCTTAAGAATTACATTATCCTTGTTTTGCTTCGCTTTGTAAAGGTCTCTGTCCGCTATTTCCAAAGCCGCCTTAAGACCGGCACTCTCTCCGCCTTTTATCCTCGCGAATCCGATCGAGGCCGTAACTCTGTACGGCTTGCCGCTGCTTTCGTTAAAGCTGTCAAACTCTTGCTTAAACCGAGTCAAAAGCTCACTTTCGCTGCACTCTCCGGTGTAGACAAAGTTAAACTCATCCCCGCCGACTCTTGCTATGATACCGTCGTCCGCGATCACTTTACCGAGTATTTCGGCTATACCCCTTAATGCACAGTCGCCTTCCTCATGACCGAAACGGTCATTTACGATCTTCAGATTATTCATATCCACAAAGGATACTATAGTGTCTAAACCGTTAGACGATCTCCCGGCAAGCAGGCTTTCGGCAGTCATCTCGAAGCCTCTCCTGTTATATATACCCGTCAATGCATCATTTTTCGACATCTTATCAAGCTCCAGGTTATGGGTCCTCATCACTGCCAGGCTTTCCTCGAGCTGCTGCATGATCTCACTGTTGGTTTTTAATGTATCGATCAGTCTGGCCGCAGAGCCAAACTGGTTTGCCAGAAAATCTCCGTTTTTATACACCTTATCGGTCATCTCACATAAAGCTATGCCATATACATCCTCATCGAAGAATATCGGAAGCAGAACGCTTATCTTCTGCCATTCATGCATAAATGAGTTGTCAAATATATCATCTATCGATACCTTCTGCTTTCCCCTCGGTATACTTGACACACTTCCGTCCACAACCGTTGCCTTAAGTCTCATGTATTTCGGTGTAGGGAACGGTTCCCCGTTAAGATGTGTAACAGGCTTGTCAAATATATAAACAAAAGCATTATTGATATCCATCCAGTACAGGGCCGAAACCATATTCACATAGCTCTGATCGTTGCCGTATTTAAAGTCCTGGATCAGCTTGATATGAGTCTTCATATCATTGAGCATGCTTGACTGCTTGTCAAAAGTATCCGCTATCCTTCCGTCCAAAGCATGTATTATGGTTTTCAGTATCCTTGCAAGTATGATCTCCTGATCACGCCCGGAAACCTCCATATGCTCATCCAAAGCCCAGAACAGCTTCTCTGCATAATTGACGATGCGGTTGGTATCGGTGTAGTAGATCGCATCCCCTTTAAGAAACCTGTCTATCTCCACTCCTATGGCCTTAAGCTCTATACCGGTCAGCACATGATCCGAGGAATAGTCTATTATGGTAGACATAAGAAGCTTATACTTCTTTCTGAGCCTTCCGTCGTCCTCGTCCTCTATGCTTAAGTATCTGTAGAAAACCTCATCAAAGAAGTTGTCCAGGAGAGACTTGTCAAGCAGCTTATCCTTCTCATATGACACGGTATCATCTATCTTGCCTATAGATTCTCTCGCCAAAAACCTGGTCGGTATTAAAATCGACTCACTGACCTCACCGTCAAGGAGCTTCATCACATATCTCACAGCCTGCTTACCGAGCAGAATCGGATCGGCATCAACAGAAGAAAGCGGGATTTTAGCTCTGGCTCCTGCCTCGGAGTTGTCAAATCCAAAAACAAGAATATCCTCACCGGGCACCAGATTACGCGCCTCCATTTCCTGATAGAAAGCATAAGCCGTATCATCATTTACGCAGAATACAGCATCCGCGTCGGGATTTTCGTCTATCAGCTTTCCGCATGCGGCATTGCATGACCTTGTCAGGTCACCCTCCACATACATCCTTTCCTCAAAGGGAAGTCCAAGCTTACCCAAAGTATCAAGATAAGCTCTCTTTCTCTCATATGCATCCGAATTGTCATCCGGTCCTCCGACCATGCATATCCTCTTACAGTCAAGCTTTTCCGCCAGATATGTGATACCCTCGATTATACCCGGCACATTGTCAAAGCCGACGCTTAAGTATCCCTCTATCCTGGAAGCAACAAGCACCATGGGTATATCTTTTAAGCTCTCGAGAAATCTGATAAGATTCTCCTTTTTTGTAAGGCAGCCCACACAGTCAGCTGCGATTATGATCGCATCCATATTTTTCGGTGTAAGAAACGAACTCAGGATCTTGTTCTGATACTCGTATCTGTCTAAACCGGGAAGACTCAAGTCGCGGTCTATATACTTAACCGGGATTATCACAAGATTTGCATCCTCGTGCTTTACGGCATTGACGATTCCCGTACACAGCTGTTCGGTATAGTGGTCCGTTATACCGCTCACTATGACTCCAATTGTAGGTCTGTTTTTTTCGTGCATAACCCTACCTCTTTATCTTATGATGTCGGGGGCAACAGATATTCTGCCTCCGAATCCTGATACGCATTACGCACACTATGCGTGCAATGCGTCCTTATATCATCTTATATCTCAACGGCAAACGGGGCGAGCGGCATATTTTTCGCATTATACACATTCACCTTGCCATAGTTGAAAAAACCATATTGAACATATGTGATCGGCTTGCCGTCCGCAGATGTGAGCACGATCGTGTCGCCCTCGATACGGCTTTCGGGAACCGCAAGCTCATCGCTGTCCGTCTTTATCTCGAAACCGTAAATATGACCGGGATCCCCATCGGGATTCTCGCCGCGATAGTCCGTAAGTACATTATCGGCTGTCTTTAACGCTCCGCAGGTATTCTTAAGCGAAATGATGACACTGCTTCCGTCAGCCTTCGCTCCGTCAAACTCAGCCTGTGCCTCACCCTTATCGCTGTTATATATCCACTCAAGCACATTAAGACCAAGCCTCTCTCCCGGGGTCTTCTTATCTACCGGATGGATATTGTCTACCTCGCCGCAGTCCAACAGAACAGTCAGATAAGTATTCTCAGTCTCATCGACCGCCTTCTGCTGTGCCTGTCTCAGGCCGCCCCACTCGCGGTTTTCCGTAGCAGTTCGCTCTATCCACATAGGAAGCTGAAGGTCTACAAAAGGAAGCCCTCCATCCATAAAGTCATCACGCAGCTCCCTGATCAAAGCCTTGAGAAGATTAGCATAGAGGCTGTATCTCGGCGCATCCTCCTCACCCTGATAATAGATCACTCCCTTGAAAGCAAACGGGATTATGCGCTCAAGCATGGAGTAATATATACCGCACGGACGCCATGCAGACTTATATCCCATTGGTGGCGGCCACGGGAAGTTGCCTATCGCCATCTCCAGGTCGTGACCTACAAGCTCGGGATCGGTCTTATGGACCTCCGCCTCTCTCTCACACCACGCCGCAACACGTGAATCGTAATCAACTATCTCGGCCTCATACTCCTCGTCCGTCCTGTCCTTGCAGGCTTCATCATAGGACTCAAAATAGGGATCACCCTCAGGCATCGCATGAAGTATCTCCTCCTTCAGCCAGCAGGTTACAGAGCTTCCGCCCCTATAGCAATCGACTATGCCGACCGGCACGCCGAGCTCCTTGCTTATCACATTTGCAAAGTAGTAGCCTATGGCCGATATATCCTTAAATTCTCCCTTTCTGATCAGGTGCCAGGTCGGACCTTCAGCCTCGAACTTCTCGCACTCCTCCATGGTTGCGGCCTTCGGTACATTATAGTAGCGGATCATATCGTCATCCGTACTGTCGATGATATCCAGACCGCCTTTTGCACCCTGCAGTTCAAGCTCTATGTTCGACTGTCCGTTGGCAAGCCAGACCTCACCGTAGAGCACATCCTCAACTGTCAGAGTTTCTCTCTCGCCCTTAACCGTAAGGGTATAAGGACCGCCCGCCTTATGTGCCGGGAGCTTTATGCGAAATGCTCCCCTGCTTACTTTCTCAGTAACAGCTATATCATCTATGGTGACGGTTATCTCCTCGTCCTTTTCCGTCTCACCGAAGATATATACCTCTTTGTCTCTCTGAAACATAAGATGCTCAGAGAATATCGATGCTAATTTCAACCTTTGTTCCTCCTCGTAACTATTCCTCCGTATGTCACGCCATATGTCCGCAAGGTATTTTGCGGCACAATATGGCTGTATGCATCTATCTGATTATAACAGTTATGTATCGATTCTTTTACACTACTATTTTGATGAAAAATGGTATAATTTTCCCTTATTGTCGCCCCAGAGCTTGTCTGTGACAAAGCCGAGGTTCATCAGGGTGTCTCCATCGAATATGCGACCGTCCTCCAGGCTGTAAGCGAGCTCGGGTGATAAGGCCTTGAGCTTTATCACGGGCGGGCGTGTTGCGGCATGACCGTGCTGCTGGATAAAGGTAACCAAGACCTGCTTTTTGTCTTTGGATACTATCTGCCAGCAGTCGAAAAGACCGTTCTCGCGGGCTGAGGAGATACGGTAGTAGTCACCCTCGCGGACAAGGTCGTTATACTTATGGTACATCTCTACCTGTGAGGATATCATATTCCTGTCATCTTCGCTTATCTTCGTTATGTCAAGCTCATAGCCAAATGTTCCGGCCAAAGCGACCATTCCCCTCACATCAAAATCGGTGGTACGGCCGACTATATGGTTCGGACAGTCGGACACATGAGCTCCCATGGTCGAAAGCGGGTAAAGAAGCATGGTACCCTCCTGTATATACAGGCGTTCCATGGCATCCGTGTCATCCGAGCACCAGAACTGCGGACTGTAGTAGAGCATGCCCGGATCGAAGCGCCCTCCGCCCGAGGTACAGTTCTCCAAGAGAAGCTCGGGGAACTCCGCCAGCAATCTCTCCTGGAGCTCGTAGACCGCAAGCATATAGCGATGCGTGAGCTCGCCCTGCCTGTCAGCGGGAAGTCCGCTGCTGCCAAGGTCTGTAAGAGGTCTGTTCATATCCCACTTCACATAGCGTATATTGGCCGAGCGGAGAACCTCCGCTACGGATTCATATACATAATCCCTTACTTCCTCTCTGGTTATATCCAGCACATACTGGGTTCTGCAGAGTGCAGGCTCTCTCCCGCTTATCTGTATGGCCCAGTCCGGGTGGGCTCTGAAGAGGTCCGAGTCGGGCGATATCATCTCCGGCTCAAACCAGATA